>JANMDA010000292.1:0-7390 GCA_031376085.1 Chloracidobacterium sp. | reverse complement strand
GATACCCTGCTAAACGCTTAAGGACGTCAACACGGCCGCCGCCATTTCCACGGAGGTCGAGAATTAGAGACTTGTGGTCCCTGGCTTTGGACATCATTGAATCAAGTGCAGATTCGGACATCCTGAAAGTCGACATTCGCCAGATCAACAGGTCTTTTCCGAATTCAACATATTTGACTGAGCGCCACTTGTCCCAGCCGTGCCGTAGAATAATCAACCAGATCATTTCGTAATCCACTTCTTGCGCGGTCTTGGAGATTTTCGTCGTGATGTCCAAAGTTCGCGTCCGCTCTTCACCCGGCCGAAGGACGGCCATTGTAACTTTAGTGACCGGCATAACCGCAAACAGTCTGTAATAGATTTTCCAGAGGTTGTCGCGCGTAGGTTTCACGCCGTCGATCGACAATACGCGATCGCCGATTTTTAGTCCTTTCACTTCCGCATCTGTTTTCGGTTTGATCGCCGTGACGTAACACCCGTCTCCGATCATATTCAGGTTCCAGCCGTACTCAATGTCCGCCGCCCGCGACGGAGGGAAAAATGTGGTATGAGAATCGTCCAGCGAAAGCACCGCCGAAGCTATCGTCATCATCATGGCATCGCGCGTTGGATCGACTTTCAATTTCTGATTCGCCAGTTCCCATACATAATCAAGATCGACGCCGTGAAATGTGGGGTCATAATATCCGCTTTTTATTTCATTTTTGATATTTTGCAACATTCCCTGAGCGAACCCGCGGTCAATGCCGGAGACCTGCGCATGCGTCACGACAGCGAAAACGAAAATGCTAAACATGCTAATGTTGAGCTTATAAAACTTCATAATAATTACTCCACTTTGCTGCCGTCGTGGGTAATGGCGACAGAAGAATGTAAATCCAGCAAGCAGCCCAAGAAACGACTACACATGCTTATTTTCTTTGGCATACTTTGCAATAATATGTCGAACGACTACCTTGTTTTAGCCTAACAATCGGCGATTTGCAATTTTGGCAGGCTTCTTTTTCGCGATCGTAAACGAACCAACCGGCGTCGGCCAGGCCGCTGAAATAATTGCCTTCGAGATTCTCCGGATCGACAGGTCGATTGGCTGCATGAGAGATTGCAAAGTTAAGTACGCCGAGAATACTTTCATGAAGCATCAGTGCATTTTGTTTGGACATCTTGTTCGCTGTTTTTCGCGGATCCATGCCTGCTGCAAACATTGCCTCGGACGCGTAAATATTTCCGATGCCGCAGACCTTTGTTTGATCTAGTAGGAATTCCTTCAAGCTGCGTTTTGATGTCTTAGCAGTGCGATGTAAATATTCAGTGGAGAATTTTTCTGAGAATGGGTCGGGAGCAAGTTTATTCAGTTCCTTAGCTTCATAAAGTTTGTTGGTCACCACAACTTTCATTAGTCCAAAATGCCGTTGGTCGTCAAAAACCAATTTGGTCTCGTCATCTAAATGAAAAAGTGCATGAGTGAATTTAGGATTTTCGCGCTCAAGCGGCAACAGCGAGAAGCGTCCGCTCATTCGCAAATGCACGATCAGAGTTTTTCCGTTACTGAGATCGAAAAGAATATGCTTGCCGCGTCGATGAACAAAATTGATCATCGCGTCATGCAGCTTTTTTGAAAACGCACGCGGCGTTATGTCAGGAGCAAGCCTTTCCCTGATCAGTTCGGCGGACTTTATCGTGCGTCCTTTTACTAATGAGTTGAGCGATCTCGATATAAGTTCGACTTCAGGTAATTCAGGCATCGGAAGGAATCTTCTTAAACTTTTGTGTAATCCGTAAGAGTGCTCTTATCGCCAATGACCGAGCCTTCGCCAACAATTGCATTTCGACCGATGTAGCAACTTCGGCCTATAACCGCATTGCGTATTTCCGCCGCGCTCGATATGCGTGTGTGCGGCCAGATTACTGAATTTTCGATAACTGCCTTTTCTTCGATGTGAACGCCGGAACCTATCACTGAATTAAGAACGCGAGCCCCTGATTTGACGATACAGCCTTCACCGAGTACCGACAGCTTATCTATCTCAGCACGCGTTGCAACATCTTCGGAAACCGCACCTTTGTCGATCTCAAACCCATTCAGTTTTCCGCTTAGAAAATCGTGGTGAGCCGCAAGATAGCTGGACGGTGTGCCGATGTCACGCCAATATTCATTCGACATTTCGTAACCGAAAAACGGCATTTGGCGTTTCAATATGTCAGGAAAAACATCATATTCAAACGAGCGATTGGCATCTTCGGTTATTGTATCTAAAATCTCAGGTTCTAAGATGTAAATGCCTGCATTTATTGTATTTATTTGCAACTTAGCAAGCTCGTCGGGCTGCGGTTTTTCAACAAAACGCTGGACGCGTTTTTCCTCATCAATCTTGATAAGCCCGTAACGGGTCGGATCATCGACCGGCACCAATGTGATTGTTGCCGCAGCCGATCTCGAAGTATGAAAATCAATCAATTTACTGATGTCGAAATCGGTCAAAATGTCGCCGTTAAACACAACCGTAGTTTCGCGTATCGCATTTGCGGCAAACTTATACGCTCCGCCCGTACCCATCGGAGATGGTTCGGTGACATAACGTAGATTTACGCCAAATTCACTGCCGCTGCCCAAAAGATGTTCGATCTTATCGGGCTGATAGCTTAGCGAAAGCGTAATGTCCGTTATCCCTGCATTACGCAGAATCTCAATCTGATACAGCAAAAAAGGGCGATTTATTAGAGGGACGATAGGTTTGGGCGTATAAACGGTCAAAGGCCTTAGCCGAGTGCCCTTGCCGCCTGCCAGAATTAATGCCTGCATATAGTAGACCAGTTATCAGCCTAAAAAAATATAGCATAAAAATCAAAGCCGCTAATTCGCGTTAAACATACACTAACAGCAGCCAAAAAATATTGACACAGTCCCAGTGGCGTGCTAGATTTTAGATTACAGGTTCGTTCACGACTTAACCTGTGTGCTTCATCCGAAAATTACATACTTTCCGGCGTGTCCTGGTTTTGTCCCCGAACCCACAAGTTCTATTGTCAGATAAAAAATGAGTTTCGATAAATCAAAGGCGATGCGAAACGCGGAGCGTTATGTAGCGCAAGGCAAAATACGTTCTGCTATTACTGAATACCGCTCGGTCGTCGAGCATGACCCGCGCGATATCGCGACGCTGAATATGCTCGGCGATCTTCACGCAAAGAGCTCTGAGAAGCGTGAGGCAGTGGATTGCTATTTACAGGTCGCAGATCATTACAACAAACAAGGCTTCGCGCAGAAAGCGATCGCCATGTATAACAAGGTCTCGCGGATACAGCCAAACTCGATTGAAGTTTTGGCAAAATTGGCAGAACTGCACAAGGGAAAGGGTTCGCTTTCAGAGGCCAAATCGCATTACACTGCGCTGGCCGAGCATTACGAAAAAAATAACCGTCGAATCGAGGCCCTTGCAATGTGGAAGCAGATCGCTTTGCTCGATCCAAACAATACCGAGGTTTGCTTGAGCCTGGCTGATTCCTATGTTCGTGAGAATCAAAAAGAAGATGCGATAGAGGCATTTGCCGAGGCGGGTTCCCGCTTTAGCCGCAAGGGCAAATACGAAGATGCGATCCGTGCATTAATGAAAGGCTTCGATATCAAATCGACAGACCTGAGAATACTCAGCGGTATCGTCAGTGCACAAAGTGCTTTAGGAAGGGCAGGAAAAGCAGCAAATCTTCTCGAAGAGATCCTTGAAAACGAGCCTTACAATCGCGATGTGCTCTATCTTTTGATCGAATGCTGCATCGATTCGCAGAATGCTGCCGGCGCCGAGAAAGCAGTTGTCCGGCTGGTCGAGATCGAGCCGGCAAATTATCCGAAGTTCCTTGATCTGATCAGGATCTATCTGAACGTAAACGATCCCGAGTCGGCGGCACGCATCTTGACAATGAGCAGCGAATATCTTCTCGCCGGAGGCCAGTCGGAAGAGTGCGGCAAGTGGATAAGCGAGATACTCGAGCGCGATCCGCTGCAACTTACCGGATTGAGGCTTTTGGTCCGTTACAACTCATGGCTCAATGATGAGAACGGTTTTCGCCTCTCTCTCGAAAGGCTTAGCACCGCCGCTGCGACCAAAGGATCGGTTGAGGACGAGCGTTTTGCACTGGCTCAGTTGGTAGTTATTCTGCCGCACGAAATTCGTTTTCGTGATCGTTTGAATGAGATCAATTCGAAGTATGGCTTCGAAGATGCGCAAGTGGATGAAGAGCTTTTAAGAGCGCAATTTGCAAAGAAAGAAACTGCAAATGAGCCCGAATTTGTCGGCAAAGCCAAACAGAATGGCCACAAACGTTCCGCAAAAACGTCGAATAATAATGATCACGAAAACTGCGATAAGATCATCGATGCAGAAATAATAGAAGATTCTTCAGACACTAAAGCCAAAAATGGCAAACGCCGAAAGGATAAAAAGGAAAAGCAGGCCGATCTATCGCACGCCGACGAGATCAAGCTTCAGAAGGAGATCGAAAGCGTCACGTTCTATATAGAGAACGATTACAATGATCTCGCGGAAAAAGCCCTGAATGAGCTGGCAGCCCAATTTGGCGAGCGGGACGAAATTACGAAACTCCGAAAGCGCATCGGTTCCGTCGCAGAAGAAGAAGCGGCTGAACAGATAGCATCGGAAGAAGAAATCGCTTCGGAAGAGAATGTCGCGGGCGAAGTGGTAGCCAGCACGATCGGAGTTAACGAGATCCGCTCAGAATTCGGTATCGAGGGTGTCGAAGAATCAAGCGAAGCAGATTACGAAACACACTACAATACCGCCGTCGCCTATCAGGGAATGGGAATGATGGAAAATGCAATTCGCGAATTTCAGGATGCGATCAATCTTACGCATCTGGACGACGGCACGCGTCGATTCTTCTACTGTGCGAACCTGCTCGGCCATTGCTTCATGCAAAACGAAATGCCGAATCACGCGGTCACATGGTTTAACCGGGCCCTCGAAACAAGTGAAATATCGGACGAAGAGCAGTACGGCCTCTGGTACGAACTGGCCGCAGCATACGAGGCCAACGGCGACGAAGAAAAAGCCGCAATGTACTTCGAAATGGTCTACGCCGAAAACGTCGATTTCCGCGACGTCGCCGACCGCGTTAAAAATCTAGTCGTGGCTCACTAATTGCCCAAGGCTCGCTCTGATAACTCGCTCTGATAAATTGCCACTAGCTTTAGCTAGTGGATATCGAATCAACTCACCCACCAAAGGCTTCGCCACCCGCGAAGCCTTTTTTGCATTCGCTGGACTTGTCGCTATGATGCCAAACCGTTGAAAACGGTGTTATATTTGTAGCCCACATCGCAAGATGTGGGGAAGTTGAGAAATGATCGTGAGTCGTCGGAGACGACGACATAACAACAGCCGTGATGGCCAACTACCGTGTTGATTTATGCCACCGTCTTCGACGGTTTGTATTTTTGGATGCGTTTAACCACAGTTCGCACTGTGGGCTACAAATATGTCGTCGGCTTCTCCGACTTGGAAATACACAAACTCAGCTACAAAGGCTTCGCCACCCGCGAAGCCTTTTTGTCTTTACATTTCACCCGTTTGTCGTCTATTATTTCTGACGCACCTATAAAACTAAAGGACAACCACATGTCTACAGCAAAACAAGAGCAGCCGGAGCAAGACGCATTCGATGCCGATCAACAGTTAAGCCTGGTTAAGACGCCGCAGCAATTTATCGCATACATCGCCATGAAGCAGCAGGCGTGGGTAGAGAGCGGCAGCGACATCACTCGCAAGCCTGGCCCGACACAGAAAGAGATCGACCACATGAAGACTATGATCACGGACGTCGAAACGGCCGATGCATTCATTCAAGCCCTTGACTTGCTCCACGCTCAGATCAAACAGGAATATAATGAGACCGCCGACAGGCTCATGGATGCCATCGAAAAAATCGGTCTTAAGGGAGTGTATTTACCGTCGAAAGATGTTCTTGGGAAAAAGGGAAACTGATGCGTAGTGTTAGTACCGTGAGCGTATAGATTTGCGAGGCCTTTCTGCGAAGAGGGACGAAAGACTTTTTTCCTAGGCGTTTCTTCCTGTTCACACGACTTGCGGAATTGGGAAAATTGGGCTAAATTCTTCATTGAAGCTAGACCTTCGCCCCTATATGCTGTGTTCCAATTCTTAGAACCATGCAAGATATTGTATTCGTAGGACAGTTAGAAAGAGTTTGAGCAAAAAGGTTTACCTCTCTGCTCATACGCGAACAGGAGTTTATCGTGCACGGCTCAGCAGCTATAATTCAAGAATCTCTCTTTTCTCTCGCAAAGGCGCCGACCTCTGAGGAAAGGAACCCCTATCTTCGACGTCTCGATCTTTTCACAAAAAAGAAGGCTTCTTCAGGCAAACTAAATTTAATAAGTTTATTCTGTGGCGGTGGCGGACTCGATGTAGGTCTTTCGTTCGCGGGCTTCAAATCCTTAGTCGTCAGTGATGTAACACCGATATTTGTTGACACCGTTACGACAAATCTAAAGCATGCGAAACCGTTGCCCAAAGACGCTCTCGAACTTACGGGAAAAGAGCTTTTACAACTGGCGGGGACTACCGAAATAGATCTGGTGGCAGCTGGGCCTCCGTGCCAAAGCTTCAGCGTGTTAGGTCGTCGAGGAGCTCTTGATGACCCACGCGGCAAGCTTGCACTCAAATACTTCGAACTGGTTGCCGAAATTGGTCCGCGCGCTTTTATTTTCGAGAATGTTCCAGGAATTTTAAGTGTCAATAAGGGCGAGGATTGGAAGCGTCTGGTCGAGCATGCAAAGGAAAAGACGGGCTACACCTTACATATCGGAAAACTTAATGCCGTTCATTTCGGTGTTGCTCAACAGCGGGAACGTGTCGTAATTGTAGGATTTCGCGACGAAGTAGACTTTAAGTTTCCGGCGAACAAACCATCGGGACTCGGCTCTGAACTTGTTTCCAGTTTCTCTAGCATCCCAAGTAGCTGGGCCTTGGA
The DNA here is from genome assembly GCA_031376085.1 of Chloracidobacterium sp. Lineage (GTDB taxonomy): Bacteria > Acidobacteriota > Blastocatellia > Pyrinomonadales > Pyrinomonadaceae > OLB17. The sequence continues at coordinate 385 of JANMDA010000292.1, read as the reverse complement.
ATATGTAGACGGTCTCTCAAATCATGAACTTCGGCCACACGGCTCTGTGGTACGTAAACGCTATGAGCTTGTTTCACCTGGAACTCGGGATAAGACTGATCATACTGATCGAATTGACCCAGATAAGCCGTCGCGAACGGTGCTAGTCGGTTCCTCTCTTGGCGGTGGCCGTCCCCATATCCATCCAACGGAGCATCGGGTAATTACGGTGCGAGAGGCGGCGAGAATCCAGTCATTCCCAGACTCGTACAAGTTTGACGGCAATGTGGGACCGATCCGAACGGGAATCGGCAACGCAGTGCCGCCGTTGATGGCATACCGTATCGGCCAATGCGTTGCGAGCATCATCAAATCTTGTAAAAGTACCCGGCTTCAAGGTTGAACT
>JANMDA010000261.1:0-6098 GCA_031376085.1 Chloracidobacterium sp. | reverse complement strand
CATTCCGGCACCTGCCGATTACGACGGCGACGCCCATGCCGACATCTGTGTGTTCCGCCCGTCGGACGGCACATGGTATCGCAACAACAGCTCAAACACACAGTTTGTCGCAATCCAGTTCGGCACAAACGGCGACAAACCGACGCAGACGGCGTTTAGGTACTAAATGCTCAGGCCCGCACGTCAGTAAGGGCGATACATTCAGCATTGAGTGTACCGCCCTAACGTGCGGGCTTCTGCAACAAGATTTTGCCCGCGAATGACGCGAATAAAAGATTTAATTCGCGTCTATTCGCGTAATTCGCGGGCAACATTTTTTTGTAAAACCACCAAAGCAAGTACGGGAACGCTTGTGGTTATATCCTGACCATGCTAATATGTTTCATATCAGAAACAACACGGTCATGCGATTCTTCCTCGACAAGATCTCAAAATTACGCATCGGCTGGAACGAGCGCCCGCTGACCGAAGCCGATTTTTATCGACTTTGTAAACAATTTAATGTCCGCGTCACCGAGACGCCGCTCGCGACCGGCGGATTTTATTACCGACTGATGGGCCGCGATTTTATAGCCATTGACAGCAAACTGTCAGGAGCGCGCAAGCTCGCCGTGCTCTTCCACGAACTTGCCCACTTCCTTTTTCATGTGCCAGAGAGCGGGCCGACAGCCAATTTTTACAACGTCGGCCGCCGCACCCGAAAAGAGATCGAAGCCGACATTTTTTCTCTCTGCGCATTGATTCCCTTCCGCAGTCTCGCCAGCCGTTCGTTGCAGGAGTTAGTAGAGGAAAACGGCTTCCCGCTCGAAATGGCAATCGAGAGGTATGAAATTTTTCGGCGTTACGGAATCTGAACATAAAACCGCGTTTACCTATAATGGTAATTACCCATTACCATATAGCCAATGCGGATCCTTATCGTAAAACTCGGCAGTATTGGTGATATTGTGCACACTTTGCCGTCGCTGGCAGCGATTCGCAGGGCGTTTGGGGACGCTGAAATTTCCTGGGTTGTCGAGGAGCGTGTCTCAGAGATATTAAAAGATAATCCCATGATCGATCATCTGATAGAAGTCGACACGCGAAGGCTGCGTCGCAGGCGTGATATACATAAAATCGTTCATGAAGCGAGCCGTCAGTTTAAGAGCTTGCGAAAATTTAGGTTTGATGTTGCGATCGATTTTCAGGGGCTTTTGAAATCAGCGGCGATAGCCAAGTTGTCAGGAGCAAAGCGCCGTTGGGGATTTTCGCGCGATGGTTTGCGCGAACCCATGAGCCGCCTGCTGCTCACTAATACAGTTCAAACGCTGCCGCAAATTCATGTGATAAGAAAGAACCTCGCCCTTGCCGCCGGAGCGTTAAATATTGCCGTGCCGGACAGCAATTTTGAATTTCCGATCTCAACCTCGCACGGACATGTCGCCAACGCCGAAGCGATGATTGAGTATTTCCGCAGCGATTTTGCGATATTAAATCCCGGCGGCGTCTGGGTGACAAAGCTTTGGCACGCCGAAAAATTCGGCCAGCTTGCTGACCGTCTCTGGGAAGAAAAAGGTTTGAGATCGATTGTCACGACTGGTCCGAATGAAAATAAGTTGGCCGAAAAAGTAGCTGCAAACAGCCGTTCAGAAAAAATAATATTCGCGCAGCCAAGCCTGAAAGGATTTTATGAACTCGCAAAACGTGCTCACGTTTATGTCGGCGGCGACACCGGCCCGACACATATTGCAGTTGCCGCTGGAACACCTATCGTCGGACTTTTCGGCCCGACTGAATGGTGGAGAAACGGCAGCCCGAACCCCGACGACATCTGCGTCGAACGCAATGACATTGACTGCCGCGTCGATTGCCACCGCCGTACATGTTCAAAGTGGATATGTATGGATTCAGATGTTGACGCAGTTTTCACGGCAGTAAATAAAAGAATAAATAGTGGATAAACGCATATTACAACGCCTTCGAGTTCCGCTCGGATTTCTCTTTGCAGTCGTGTTTTTGATATTTGCAAAACCGGCAGTGTTAAGTATTGTAATTGGCAGCGGTGTCGCGCTTATCGGAATTGCTATACGAGCCTGGGCATCGGGACATATTCGAAAGGCGCGTGTTCTTGCCGTGAGTGGTCCATACGCATACACGCGAAATCCGCTTTATGTTGGCAGTTTAATTCTCGGCGTCGGATTTACTGTTGCTGCAAATGTTTGGTGGCTGGCCATTCTTTTTACCGTGTTGTTCATCGGCATCTATTTGCCCGTTATGCGCGTCGAAGCAGAAGACATCCGCCGCATTTTCGGGGCGGACTTTGACGAATATGAGAGCAACGTACCCGTTTTTATTCCTCGCTTTACGCGATGGAAAAAGACAAGCGAGAAATTTGATTTCGGGCTATACTTGCAATACAGGGAATATCGAGCCGGAATAGGCGCGATAGTTGCGATCGGTATTTTGGCCGCAAAGACATATTTTCTTTAGTTGTTTATGAACTCAGTTTTTCGCAACATCATATTGGCAGCAGCGTTGTCGCTCGCAACTTTCGGAACAGCTTTCGCCCAACCGGGACCAACGCCGTCGGCTCGCATGTTCGACGGCGAGACGCTCAAATACGACGGCAAAGGTAGTAAATATAAGCTTAGTATGACTGTCGCCGACCTGACTTTCTCGGCTTCGGCGTCACCAAATTCGAATAGTCTCGTTATAAAGTCCGAAGCAATTTCGAAAGGCTCACTGCTAAAACTATTTCGTTACAGTTTCCTGCAGCAGTATCAATCGACTGTCGATCTAGACACTTTCCGAATACTGAAAACCACAAAGCACGACGTCCAAAAAGAGCGTGTCCGCGACAGCGAAGCCACCTTCGATTACAAGACAAAAAGAGTAAGCTACATCGAAACCGATCCAAAGGACCCGATGCGGCCGCCGCGTCGTATCGCTTCCGAGATCGGCGACCAGCTTTATGACATGATCTCGGCCATCTACGCCGTCAGGATGCTGCCGCTTGCTGTCGGAAAGAAATTTGAATTTTCGGTCAGCGATTCCGGCCTTGTTTATAAGGTTCCGTTTACTGTAACTGCCCGCGAAAGACAAGACACGGTGCTTGGTAAGGTTTGGTGCTTTCGGGTTGAGCCGGATATTTTCGGAAGGGACCGTCTCATTGAAAGGGACGGAAAAATGGTGATCTGGATGACCGAAGACGCCCGCCACACGCCCGTCCGGGCACAGATCAAGACCGAATGGGGCAAATTCGACATTAAACTAAAATCCTCAGCAGTTGCGGAAGCCCGCACTAAGTAAGGGCATCTCTTTTGCACTTTTTGCTGAAAGACCGCATACTCTATAGTTTGCGGTTTTTGTGTTATGGAAAAGAAAGTAGTTAAAAAAGCAGCGGCTAAAAAGAAAATTGTCGCGACGAAGGAGATCAAAGTCATATCTCCGTGGGCTGAGATCGCGACCGAAGTGTCAGAACCACCTGCGGTAGCGGGTGGTTTAACATCGTCCGGCAGACCTATTAAATTAAAGCAAACAAAGGCAACGCCAAAGGCGGCGACCAAACTAGTCAAGACAAAGAAAGTCTCAGAGCCCGTAGCTGCAACAAGAGAAGTAAAAGCAAAGAAATGGTCAGAATCGAGAGCGATAGCGACTGGGCCGGTTAAGGCAAAGAAAGCAACAAAAAAAACAACCCTCGACGTAACCGCCGAGATCGCGGCCGTCGAGCCGCAAGTCGAGCTTTCGCCTGCCTTCAAGGCGCTTGCTGAGCCGAAACTGCCAGATCTGCAGCGGGAAAATCGCGCCCGACTGATGATGCAGACGCCTACGAAATTATATTTCTACTGGTCGGTGCGCGAAAATCCGTATCATATGCTTCGCCGGATGTTCGGGGACGATCTAGGCAGCTACACGCTCGTTCTTAAGCTCACCGAGCTTAATAGTGGCGTTGAGACGATCCTTCGTGCTGAGGCCGAGAGCAACTGGTGGTTCGATGTCGAGCCGGACGGTAAGTACGAGGCTGAGATCGGATTTTACGCTCCTAACCGCCCGTATTTTCGCATCATCTACTCAAACACGATCGAGACGCCGCGCCGCAGCCCGAGCACTCGCGTCGCAAGCGATATGGACTGGCAAGTGTCTGCCAGCAAGTTTGCCGAGGTGCTTGATGTCGCAGGATTTTCACAGGATGCTTTTGATGTTGCGATGGCCGGCGACGACCACGAAGCATCTGAGAGCGTAACGCACACTGCATTTTCGCGTCTTATCGGCACCGATGAACATAATCTTCGCGGCATTGCGCCGGAGGACATTCGATACGCTTTGATGGCCTTAGCTTCGGGATTGAAGATCGAGGAACTGCGTTCGAGGATCAGCGCGGTACTATTTGCGATCCTTCAGGCAAACGCTGAAAAGATCGCCGCCGGCAAAGCGATGAATGTTCTGACCGAATATTTCGACATCAACGAAACAGAGTTTACCGAGCAGCAATTTGGCTCCGCCGTTTACGGAGCAAGCCTCGTGAATTTCCCGCGAACGCTAAAGACACGCCGCGTCATGCCGAAGTATGTGCCCGTCGGTTCGCACAGTTTCAGATAGTGACCACTGTCCTCTATGCCAGTAGGATATTTCAGCCTCATCCTTCATGCCCATCTGCCGTTCGTGCGACATCCCGAATATCCAAAATTTCTCGAAGAAGACTGGCTCTACGAAGCGATCACCGAAGTTTATCTTCCGTTAATTTTCATATTCCAAAGCCTTCACGAAGCCGGCGTAAAGCCGCGTCTCGCGATGAACGTCTCGCCGCCGCTTTGCGAAATGCTCGCCGACGAACTGCTGCAGACACGATACACAGCACATCTGGAACAACTGCTTGAACTCGCGAACAAAGAACTGCACCGGACCAAAACCGAGTCGATGGATTTTCAATCCGTCGCAAAAATGTACGTTGACAATCTGTCGGCGTCGCTCGATCTCTGGAACAACCGCTACAAACGAAATCTGATCAATGCTTTTCGAGAGCTGCACGACGAAGGCGTCATCGAGATAATCACCTGCGGAGCGACGCACGGATTTTTGCCGCTGATATCGACACAAGAATCGCGCCGAGCGCAAATTCAGGTTGCCGTTGCGAATTACAAAAAACATTTTGGCCGTCAGCCGCGCGGCATCTGGCTGCCGGAATGTGCTTATGAGCCGGGCGTCGAAGATCTGCTAAAAGATGCCGGTATCGAGTATTTCATCTCCGACACGCACGCAATACTTTACGGCGATCCGCGTCCGCGCTATGGCGTTCACGCTCCCGTAGTTTGCCCGAACGGTGTCGCTGTTTTTGCACGCGACGTCGAGACGAGCCAACAGGTCTGGAGCGCCGAGATTGGTTATCCGGGTGATCCGATCTATCGCGAATTCTACCGCGACATCGGCTGGGACGCTCCGATCGATTATCTGCGGCCCTACCTCGACGAACACGCAAACCGCAAGCATCTCGGCCTCAAGTATCACCGCATTACCGGCCGTGACGTGCCGCAGCAGCAAAAGGAGCCTTACATCCCCGCGCTCGCACGCGACAAAGCGGCCGAGAACGCCTCGCACTTCATCGGCGAACGCATCAAGCAAGCGTATAAATTAAGAGAGACTTTCGAAGGCCATCCGCCGCTCGTCGTGTCGCCATACGATGCCGAGCTTTACGGCCACTGGTGGTACGAAGGTCCGCAGTTCATCGATTTCTTTTTCAAGAAACTGCACTTTGACCAAACCGAGATACAGGCAATCACACCCGGCGATTTTCTCGATTCCGGCCTGCCGATCCAGATCCAAAAACCCACCGCCTCAAGCTGGGGCGAAGCCGGCTACTACAAAGTCTGGCTCAACGAAGGCAATTCGTGGATGTACCCATACCAGCACGACGCCGAGCGAAAAATGACCGAATACACAAATAAATTTGCGGTTCCGGGTTCCGAGTTCCAGGTTTCGGGTTCTCAACTCGGAACTCGAAACCTGGAACTCGAAACTCGTATCCTCAACCAAATGGCGCGTGAGTTACTCCTCGCCCAATCCAGCGACTGGGCCTTCCAGATCTACCAGGGCACAACCGTCGAGTACTCCAGCCGCCGCTT
>JANMDA010000256.1:0-3611 GCA_031376085.1 Chloracidobacterium sp. | reverse complement strand
TGGCAAGCCGGAACAGGCGCAACCGATAACGGCGCCGGCTGCGCTGTAATGATGGAAGCGATGCGTATACTCCAAACGCTCGGCCTTAAACCGCGACGTACGATCCGCATCGCACTTTGGACCGGCGAAGAGCAGGGACTGCTCGGTTCTCGAGCATATGTAAAGCAGCACTTTGGCGAGATGAAAGGAGCGAGGAATATGTTTGGCCCGCCTGATCCAAATGCGCCAAAACCGGAGCTTGTAAAAGGTGCTGATTACGACAAACTATCGGCATATTTCAACATCGACAACGGCACCGGCAAAGTCCGCGGCATTTATATGCAGGGCAACAACGGCGTGAGGGAAATCTTTCGCAAATGGCTCGAGCCCTTTAAAGACTCAAAATGGTGGAAAGCCGACTTTGACCCTGCTAAAGACACAAACATGGCCGCAAACACTCTTTCACTGTCAAACACCGGCGGCACCGACCACCTCAGCTTTGACGCGATCGGATTGCCGGGATTTCAGTTCATACAGGACGAGATCGAATATGACTCACGCACTCACCACTCGAATATGGATGTGTTTGACCGGATTCAGGCTGACGATATGAAACAGATCTCGATCATAGTCGCCGCGTTTGTGTATCAGGCTGCGATGATGGACGAAAAGATGACGCGAAAACCTATGCGATAAGATTAATATCCGCAATAGAGCGCAAAAAAAGCAAGAAAAAATATTTTGTGTCTTTTTGCGGCTAGAGTTTCTTTTCCATGAACAACACACCTTCATGCGGATTGTCGTAGTAAGGTTTGATCGTGTGAAAGCCGTGAGATTCGTAGAGACTCACGGCTTTTCCCATTTTTGCGGGATAAGTATCAAGCCGCATTTTTTCATAACCGATCTCGCTCGCATCGGCAATTAACTTTTCAATAAGTTGAACTCCGATCTTATGGCCGCGGAATTCATCTCGCACAAAGAGCCGTTTCATTTCGCAGATGTTGTTTTCCAATTTTCTCAAAGCGATGCAGCCCGCCGCCTTTTCATCTTGATACGCAAGTAAAAGCCTGCCGTCAGTCAGTGAATATTTTCCGGGCAGACTGGCAAGCTCGTCCTCGAATCCCTGAAAACAAAGATCAAGATCCAGCCATATTTCATATTCTCGAAAAAGTGACCTTGCATCTTCGATTTGTTCGATGGATGTTGCTTGGATGATATTTAGCATATAGCCGAAATACATTAAGAAATTATCACGATGTTAACATCTGTCGATTAACATCAGGAACAGCATCGGTATAGAATAACGTTAGAATGGACAGACGATCTTTCATTTCCAATCTGGCTTACGGCACGGCGGGACTTGCACTGGCATGTGTCAGCTTTAGCCGTCGCGATATGTTGTTTGCGCAGGAAGCGAATGTCGCAAAAATGATGGCCGCAGGATATGGCGAACTCTTTCCGACGGCAGCGAAAAACACCGGCGAAACTTTTTTGAAACTGCCTAAAGGTTTTGAATACAATGTTGTCGGGCAGAAAGGCTCGATGCTTACCGACGGTAGGCCGACGCCGACGCTGCATGATGGCATGGCAACATTCAAGGTTGGCCGCGAGCTTCGCATTGTCAGAAATCACGAAGTGACCAACGGAAAAATACCGCGCGAAGGCTCTGCCATCGGAACCGCAAACCACTATGACGAGACAGCAGGCGGCGGCACGACAACCTTGATCATCGATCCGAAAACAAGAACCATCGTCCGCGATTTTGTCAGCCTCTCTGGCACGCTCATCAACTGCTCCGGCGGCGCCACATCGTGGGGAAGCTGGATCTCGTGCGAAGAGACGACGCTCGGTCCGACAATCAGGACCAGTGAAAGAGGAATTAAGTCGGGCGGGTTTCCAAAGCCGCACGGATATTGTTTTGAAGTATTTGCTGCGGCTAACACCAATGCTTCGGCGGTGCCCTTAAAGGCAATGGGAAGGTTTGAACATGAGGCAGTCGCCGTCGATCCTAAGTCGGGCGTCCTCTATTTGACCGAGGACTATAAGACCTGCGGCTTCTACCGCTTTTTGCCAAACCGGAAAAAGCGGCTCGGAGAAGGCGGCGTTTTGCAGATGCTCGCAATTAAAGGCAAACCGGAATACGACACTCGAACCGGGCAAAAACTTAACAGTCACTTAGAGGCAACTTGGATAACTATAGATCATCCTGATCCGCCGGAAGTTGACGAAGATACCATCGCGGTTTATAAGCAGGGCATCGCTAAAGGTGCGGCGACATTTGCCCGGCTTGAGGGTTGCTGCGTCGATAAAAATGGGCGAATTTATTTTTCGGCAACAAATGGCGGCGATTCAAAAGGCGGCCAGATATGGATGTATGCTCCAACGGGAAAGGACACCGGACACCTCATGCTTTTGTTCGAATCGACTGATCGCGCATTGCTCGACATGCCTGACAATCTCTGTCTAATGCCAAAATCAAATCTGCTTTTTATTTGTGAAGACAGCGATTATGTCGGTGTCGGAGGCACGCCGGAAAATCTCGTTCGTATAATGACGTCCGACGGACGTATCGCTAACTTTGCCGAGAATATTTCAACCGTTGCCCCGCGAGGTGAATTTGCCGGAGCGACGTTCTCGCCCGATGGAAAGACTTTTTTCGTCAACATTCAACAAGTCGGGGCTACTTTCGCCATCTGGGGCGATTTCTCAAAGTTCAACTCGAAATAAACAAACTAAATTTCTTATACTAAATGAATGGAATTGGCCGTTGAGAAATACAAGGTCGCAAATGAACCATATTATTTGCCGTTAAAGAATGAAGTCGAGCTTTTCGAAGCGGCGTTTGCAGCACGTCTTCCCGCGATGCTAAAAGGCCCGACCGGCTGCGGCAAGACGCGCTTTGTCGAATACATGGCGCATCGCCTCAACCGTCCGCTGATCACCGTCGCCTGTCACGAAGACCTTTCATCAACCGATCTCGTCGGCAGATTTTTATTAGAAGGCGAAGAGACCGTCTGGCACGACGGGCCGTTGACGACAGCCGTTCGCAGCGGTGCGATCTGCTACCTCGACGAAGTTGTTGAAGCGCGAAAGGACACGGTCGTTATCATTCACCCGCTGACCGATGACCGCCGCCGCCTGCCGATCGAAAAACGCGGCACGGTGATCGAGGCTCCAGACGAATTCATGCTCGTCGTCTCATATAATCCGGGCTATCAATCGATCCTCAAAGACCTCAAACAATCAACGCGTCAGCGTTTTGTCGCGATGGAATTCGATTACCCCGAAGCCGAAGCCGAGACCGAGATCGTCGCCAAAGAAGGCGGAATCGACGAATCCACGGCCGCCGACCTCGTCAAAATAGGCCAAAAGGTTCGCAACCTTCGCGGCCACGGCATCGAAGAAGGGGTCTCTACACGCCTCCTCTTCTACTCCGCCCACTTGATCGCCCAAGGCATCTCGCCCATCGCCGCCGCCGAAACCGCCATCTGCTCGCCCATAACTGACGACCGCGAACTCCAACGCAGCATCCGCGAGATCGTGACGACGATAATCTAGAAGGAGTAACGAACTTTGGCTCTGAGTGCCCATATAAAAATTGAAAAGGATCAGGCGCTCAGGTGGAAAAGTCG
>JANMDA010000253.1:0-3481 GCA_031376085.1 Chloracidobacterium sp. | reverse complement strand
TTCCTTATGTTTTGGGCTGGTTAAGAATCACCCTTGGTTCGGCGGTAACAAAAGAACAGCGAGTTTCCTGATGGAAATATTTTTGGAAATGAATGGTTTAACTGTTACTGCATCCGATAAAGAAATTGTCGAATTGGTGCTAAACATTGATCTTGACAAATATGATGTAGACGCGATAGCCATTTGGCTTTCGAAAAAGTGTTCAAAAATATAATCAAAATAACTTGTGCGATGGCGAAATAAGAAATGCTCGAACTAAGAAATATCACAAAAACTTTTGGCAGCGTTACGGCAAATAACGAAGTTTCTATAAAAGTCGAGAAAGGCACGATCCACGCGATTGTTGGCGAGAACGGTGCCGGGAAATCGACGATTATGCGGATCGCTTATGGGTTTTACATTGCCGACAGCGGGGAGATATTGATTGACGGCAAGCCAACCGCGATAAGGAATCCGCATGACGCAATCGCTAACCGCATCGGTATGGTGCATCAGCATTTTATGCTGGTCGATACGATGACCGTTGCCGAGAATATTATTCTCGGAGCGGAAACCGGCTCGGCGGCGAATCTCGATCTTGAAAAGGCGAATGCCGATATTCTGGCTCTATCAAACGACTTAAAACTTGACGTTGATCCGACCGCCTACATTGAGAATCTTTCGGTAGGCCAGCAGCAGCGTGTTGAATTGCTGAAGGCTCTTTATCGAAATGCAGAATCACTCATTCTCGACGAGCCGACCGCTGTTCTTTCGCCGCAGGAGGTCGAGGAGTTTTTTGGCATTCTTCGCCGGATGAAGGAGCAGGGCAAGACGATCATCATCATCACACACAAGCTTGAGGAAGTACTCGCAATATCGGACGAAGTCACCGTTATGCGCGACGGCAAATCGGTCGGCAACGTAAAAACTTCGGAGACAACCGCCAAAGACCTTGCTCGAATGATCGTCGGGCGCGACGTTTTGCTCCGCGTAGAAAAGACCGATGCCGAGCCTGCCGCAACTGTTTTGGAGGTCAAAGATCTCAGCGTTCCGGGCAAGCACGGCTCAGCCGTAAACGGTGTTTCATTTGTTGTCCGGTCTGGCGAAATACTCGGTATCGCGGGAATCGAGGGCAATGGCCAGACGGAGTTGATCGAGGCACTTTCAGGACTCGCCAAAGCGTCTTCCGGCCGGATCGAGTTTGACGGTAAGGATGTGACCAATCACAACGCACGCGAATTAAAAGAATTGGGAATTGCTCACATTCCCGAGGATCGACATAAACGCGGTTTATTGCTTCACTCCGACCTGGCTGAAAACTCGATACTCGGCGTGCATTATCGCCCGCCGGTCGCTGCGGCTACAGGTTTCATGGACAACGCGGCGATCGCGAAGCGTGTCGGCGAGATCATTGAGAATTTTGACGTGCGACCGCCTGATGCGAGTTTGCCGGCAAAATCTCTGTCAGGCGGAAACCAGCAAAAACTCATCATCGGCCGCGAGTTCGAGCTGAATCCAAAGCTGCTGCTAGTTTCCCAGCCAACTCGCGGCGTCGATATCGGGGCAATTGAATTTATTCACAGCAAACTGATCGGCCTCCGCGACGCCGGTTCCGCCGTCTTGCTCGTTTCCGCCGAACTCGAAGAAGTTACTGCGCTTGCCGATCGCTTGCTCGTAATTCGCGAAGGAAAGATCGTCGGTGAGGTCGATCCGAAAGTTACTTCGACCGAAGAGATCGGACTGCTGATGACCGGCGGACACTAAAGTATGTTCAAACCTTTTGCGTTAGTACTCCTTTCTTGTCTATTAGCAACTCTGTTTATACAAGAGACATTTGCTCAAAATGGGCAAATAAAGTTCAAATGCAAAAATGCCCGTACGACAATAAAGAAATCGATCTGCGACACTATTGTTCCTATAACGGATACATATCGTAAAGACAGCGTCGTTTGGGATGCATTCGAAGTAACTGTCCGTCATATAGATCTCAACGGTGATGGCAAAAACGAAGAGGTAGTTTGGGAATCTAGCTGGGCGGGAACTAGCGGCGGCTCGCTTTGGGTGTTGTCTAGCACGGGGAGAAAGTACAGAAAGACTTTAGAAACAGACACAACATGGTCTCCCATAATTCTGCTGAAGTCCAAAACTAAGGGTTGGAACGACCTCGCGTACTATGTAACAGGCGGAGGAGTCGAACCAGTATTTGTAACATTAGGATTCAAGAATTCAAAGTATCGCTGGAAGGCAGTAAACAAGGAAACGCCTAAAGGTAAAATACTCATTGGTAGAAACTGGGGGAACTCGGTGTTTGGTCCGATCACTCCGTAATTGTTTTCATTATATCGATGGCCTTCTCCAAATTCTCCATAGATGTCGCGTACGAAAATCTGATAAATCCAACTGCTCCGAATCCTGCTCCGTCGGTCGTGACAATATGGCCTTCGCGGAGAAGGTGATCGGCAACATCAGCCGAAGTTGCAAATCGGTCGCCGAGCAATTCACGCACATCTACAAAAGCATAAAAGGCACCTTCCGGCATCGCGCACTTGAATCCTTTGATCTCATTTAGAGCGGGTATGAACCAGTTTTTGCGGCGTTCGTACTCGGTGGTCATCGAGTTGACCGCAGCGATCGTAGCATCGGCGTCTTGAAGCGCTTTTGCACATGCGTATTGAACAAACGACGTCGGATGCGTTGCGGAATGGCTTTGCAGCTTGACCATCGCTTTTGTCCATTCGGGATTGGCGATGGTATAGCCGATACGCCAGCCGGTCATTGCGTAGGTCTTTGAAAAACTGCCTGCTACACAAACAAATTGACGCAATTCTGTAGGAAGCGATGCTGAAGTAAAAGGTTCGGCCGGCGGATATGCAAAGAACAAATAACATTCGTCCGTCAGGACATACACGCCGCGAGCAACGCAGATCTCGACGATCCGCCGCATTTCGTCGGGCGGGATTACGCGGCCGGTCGGGTTATTTGGCGAATTAAGGATGAGCAGCTTTGTTTTGTCAGTGATCGCAGCGGAGACTTGATCTGCCATCAGCACAAAATCGGTTGCTTCGGTCTCAATAAAGACACTGTTTGCACCGCAAAACGCCGCTATCGCTGGAAACGTGACCCAGTAAGGTTTTGGGATCAACACGTCATCGCCCGGGTCCAGCAGCGTGCACGCCGCATTGAACAACGCCTGCTTGCCCCCGCAAGACGCGGCTACTTCTGCGGACTTAAACTCGGCTCCAAAACGATTAAAATAAAATTCGACTATCGACGAACGAAACTCGGCAAGGCCAGCCGTCGAAGTATATTTCGTGAGGCCCTTTTGCAGCCCTTCCCATGCGTATTGCTTTATAAATTCAGGAGTGTCGAAATCGGGCTCGCCGACCGACAGGTCTATGACATCAATGCCCTGAGCACGCATGTCCGCCGCGACCTGAGCGGCTATAAGCGTCGACGACCCTTGCATTGCGGCTACATTTTTGGAAACGGGGAAAGATTTGGG
>JANMDA010000252.1:0-3675 GCA_031376085.1 Chloracidobacterium sp. | reverse complement strand
AAGGGGTTAAATATGAAGATCACAGTTTTACTTGTAATGTTGATTCTTTTGGCGATGGTTGCGGCAGGGCAGAACAAAGTGGCCGAGATTGCCGATCTCGATGGAATGGCAGGATGTTGGGAACGCCGTGATGAAAAGAAGTCCATTTTTGTTTCGGAACAATGGATGAAACCGGCGGGAACGTCGATACTTGGCATGGGCCGCACGGTCAAGAAAGGTAAAACGACCGATTGGGAATTTATGCGGATCGAAAAGCGCACCGATGGCATTTTCTTTATCGCTCAACCAAAAGCCAATGCAGAGGAAACTGCATTCAAACTCATTAGTTCAACTCTCAATGAGGTTGTTTTTGAGAATAAGGAACACGACTTTCCGCAGCGTGTGATCTACAAATTTCAGGGCAAATCTATGACCGGGCGAATCGAGGGAAATAATAACGGAAAGTTTTTGGGCATTGATTTTCCGATGACACGTGCGAAATGCGAATAGTTGTTTGTTGCAGTATGAAGATCCTAAAGTTTTATTTTCAAATAGCTGGTTTAATTCTAATTACCTGTCTGTTTGCCGACGCTCAAATTGCTGATAAACGTTCGCCTAAGTGTTCGGGGCAAAATGGTTTGACGCGTGGTGAGATCATCGAGATATTAAATACTCACAATCTGGTTCGCGCCGGACTCAAGCTTCCGCAGCTCACTTGGGATTGTAAATTGGCCGACTTGGCGCAAGCGTGGGCCGCGCGGGGCGTTCCCGAACATAGGGACGACACGATATACGGAGAAAGCATTTTTGTTTCGGGAGCACGCGATGCTGCGGCTGTCGCCTCTGTTAATAAATGGATGCTTGAGAAACCAAACTGGAACAACACGACCGGTAAATGCAATTCCGGAATGATCTGCACGCACTATACTCAGATCGTCTGGAAAAAAACGGCTCGTATCGGCTGCGGCATTAACCGCAACGCTCCCGGAAAATGGAAGACTATGGTGGTATGCAATTACGATCCTGAAGGCAACGCTCCGGGGCCTGCGTATTGATCCAAGACAAAAGTAAAAAAAGTCAAAAGGAAAAATATATCGCGGATCGTCAGATTACTCGTAGCGTAAACATTCAATTGGGTCGAGCCTAGAGGCTTTTCTTGCGGGCAGCACGCCGAATATCAGGCCAACGCCGACGGAAACTGTAAGTCCGGTGATGACTGCCCACGGCGGAACCTGCGCAGGGATACTTGGGATGAGGAGCATTATCAGATTGCTGATGCCGATGGCGACGACTACGCCGATGATGCCGCCGAAGAATGTGAGCGTCATTGCTTCGAGCAGAAATTGCAAAACGATCGCGCCTTTTGTTGCACCGATCGCTTTGCGAATGCCAATTTCTTTTGTGCGTTCGGTGACGGAAACGAGCATGATGTTCATCACGCCGATGCCGCCAACGAGTAGGCCGAGGCATGATATCGCAATTGCGGCGATGCCGACTCCGCCCATGATTCCGTCAAACTGTGCGATGAAATTATCTGCCGTCTTAACATCGAAATTATTCGGTTCGCCGTAATTAACGTTTCGCCGCTGACGCAGAATTCCTTCTACTTCGGCGACGGCGTCATTCAGTTGTCCGGGTTTTGCCTGGATGATTATCAACTCTTCTTCACGGTCGGGAGCGTCCATGCGGGCGGTACGATAGGGCATCATGATCTTGCGATCCTCTTCGTTCTCTCCGAAGAAGCCTGCCTTTCTTTTTTCGATAACGCCGATGATCTCCCAGGTGGAACCGTTCATTCGAACGACCTTCCCGACTGCATCATCGGGATGATCGGGAAACAAAGCATCGACGGTATTGACTCCTACGACAAGCACATGCCGACGCTGGTAATTGTCCGCCTCAGAAATGAACCGGCCTGACTTTAAAACGAGGTTCGTTAACTCCATTAAATTCGGCATCACTCCGTCAGTTAGAGCCCAGCGATAGTTTTTGCCCTCGTAAACAAGGTTGTCGTCAAAGCCGCCGTTAAATGAGCCGATGTTCGGAGCCACAGTTGTGACATCATTGACCGCAGTCGATTGAGAAAGAATCGCATCCGCATCTTTGTCAGTCAGCGGTTTGCGATTGCGTTCATCGCGGCTGCTCGGGCCGAAGCCGGTTGAGAGATGAAAAGCGTAGATATTATTCGTGCCGTATTCTTCGACGATCGCGACAATTGAATTACGCATGCCCGTCAAGATCGACGCGACAACGATCGCCGTAATCACACCTACAACAATACCCAGAATCGTCAAAAACGAACGGAACTTATGCGCGCGGATAGATTCCATGGCCATTCGCAGAACTTCGTAAGGTAATGATGTCGTAAATCTCATAAGAATTTATTTGCCACCGATTAACACAGATAGCCACAGATAAAGAAATAATTTGGAAAGGCCGTTTTAAATCCGTTATTATCTGTGTTCATCTGTGGCAAAATTCCTAACTCTGTGTCAAAGCTACGATGGGATCGAGTCGAGCCGCTTTCCATGCCGGATAGAGTCCGGCGACGACGCCAATGATGCTCGATACGCCGACGGACAAGATCACATAAGCGATCGTGATCGTCATCGTAATTCCGGCGAGCAGCGTAATTAACTGTGTAACGCCGGTCGCGAGGATCAGGCCGATGATGCCGCCGATGACACAGAGCAGTGACGATTCGATCAGGAACTGTAGCAGGATCTGCTTCTGCGTTGCTCCGAGGGCTTTTCTCAGGCCGACTTCAAATGTTCGCTCAGTGACCGAGACAAGCATGATATTCATCACAACGATGCCGCCGACGACGAGAATTATCATTGTGATCGGCACAACGACTGCCGCAATCGCGCCGGTGAATTGATCGATCTGACTGCCAAGTTCCTTTGTATTTACGAGGCCGAACGAATCTTCCTCAGCCGCCGTAATGCCGCGTTTGTTTCTTAACAGCACGCGAGATTCCTCAATGGCGGCATCAAACATTTCCGGGTTTTGACTTTTACCGTGAATCGTAAGGCCGTTTTGTCCGCTGCCGAAGATCTGTGCATGGAGAGTGACCGGAATATAGATCGATCGATTGAAATTGCTCCCGGGCAATTGGCCGCGCTTATCCTCTACGCCGACAATTGTTAAGGGGACGCCATGTAGTTTTAATGTTTTTCCGATAGCCGACCCGTTGCTGAAATATTTTTCGCGAACGTCGTCGGCAATGACACAGACCCGAGCCGAACGGGCCACTTCATCGAGCGAAATAAAACGGCCCTCGACGATATTCTTGTCTTCGATGACCTCGAAATTTGACGTCACGCCATTTATGGTTACCGAAGGCATCTCGACGCCGTTCTCGCTGAAATCGGCGTTGTTGAACATCTGAGCTCCGACCTCGGAGCAGTTCTTACAGTGTGCTTTGAGATATTCAAACTCGTCCCAGGTTGGTTTTTTGTTGCGGCGGTTGGCACGCTCGAATGCGTCGTCCGCCATCTGGCCCGAAAAGGCCATGCGAGCGATCATGAAATGATTGGTGCCAAGAACTTTATTTATCTGTGTTGTCACATACGAATTGAGACCGCTTATTGACGCTCCAACTACAACTACCGCAGCTACTCCGATGATAATTCCAATGAGTGTTAAAAACGCGCGCAGCTTGTGCTCGAGGATCGATTTGACCGCGATCCAAAA
>JANMDA010000251.1:0-2037 GCA_031376085.1 Chloracidobacterium sp. | reverse complement strand
GAAAAAAGCGACCATTCGCCGCAAAAATGATAGCGGCCTGTTTACCAACACAGAATATAACCTGCGGTCGATAAAGGAAGGCAAAGCTGCCGATCCCGTTTTGCAGCCAGGGGATGTGATCGATGTCCGAAAATAGTAAGGCTTTAACATTAGGATTTGAATGTTCAACATTTTTTGTTATAATTTTCGAGCCTTGACAGTGAAGCGCGTCGGGTGATCGCTTTTGCGAAAGTGAAAGAGGAAAGTCCGAACACTATAGGGCAGCGAGCCGGATAACATCCGGGACTCGCGTGAAAACGCGAGGACGACAAGTGCAACAGAGAATAGACCAGCCTGAAAGGGTGATGGGTGAAACGGTGAGGTAAGAGCTCACCGGCGAAGGTTGGTAACAGCCCTCGGCCAGGTAAACTCCTCGCGGTGCAAGGCCAAATAGGGAAGCGTTTTTGAGTTGCCCGCTCAGTGCTGAAGAAATTCAGCGGCGTTTCCGGGTAGGCCGCTCGAGCCGGCAGGCAACTGTCGGCCTAGATGAATGATCATCGCCCGCGAAAGCGGGAACAAGATTCGGCTTATAGACGCGCTTCACTTCTCGGTTTAACAGGCGCTTTTTAGAATAACGACAGGAGAAATTTCTTTAATATGGCAAACAGGAAAGGTGTATTTATCGGTGCGTATGTTCCGAATGAACTCAAAGAATCACTTCGGAGGCGCGCAGCGGGCGAGCATCGCACACTCTCGCAGGAAATAACACGCATCCTCGTCGAAGCAGTCCACGGCAAAGGTTTGCCCGCGGGCAGCGTTGACCGTCGCGGTAATGCCATCGTTCCGCGTCGCCGGGCGACCGATCCGCCGATCCGCCGCCGTGCCGAAGATCTGCCGTATATCGCACCCGAAGGTAAAAAGAAATAGCTTAAGTTTTCAAAGATTTATGCAGCGTTGTCGAATTTGTTTTCGGCAACGCCTTTTTTGTGAATCGCTCGTTTGGTAACATCGTTGCAGATGCATAAGAACACGATCCTTTTTGTAATCATCGCCGCCTTCGCTGGGTTTGTCGGCGGATTCTGGCTGGCAAATTCAATTAACCGCTCCGCGGGCAACACAGCAGTTGTTCAAAAGCCTGCGGCAAATTCAACTTTAACTAGCAAGCAATCTAAAGAAGAACCTGAACTAACCGAGGACGAGATCAAAGCCAAGATCGCCGAAGCTGACAAGAACGCTGGCAATTTCACGTTCCAAAAGGAACTTGGCACCGCTTTATATCGCTACGCAGCAATGAAACAGGATGCGAATCTGCTTTCAGAAGCCACTCGGATATTGGATCGTGCAAATTCGCTCAACTCCAAAGATTTTGAAGTTCTCGTCGCCCTTGGCAACGCGCATTTTGATATTGGGTTTGCAAAAAAAGATGCTGCACAATATCAAAAAGCTCGTGAGATCTACACAAACGCTCTCGAAATAAAACCGGGCGACACTGACGTCTCGACCGATCTTGGCTTGACGTATTTCCTGCAAGAGCCGCCTGCGTATGACAAAGCTGCTACTCAACTGCAAAAAGTGTCGGACAACAATCCGAAACATACTCGATCGTTACAATTCCTTGTCCGTGTTCTCGTCAAGCAAAACAAACTGCCGGATGCCGAGAAAGCG
Source organism: Chloracidobacterium sp. (assembly GCA_031376085.1). GTDB lineage: Bacteria > Acidobacteriota > Blastocatellia > Pyrinomonadales > Pyrinomonadaceae > OLB17. The sequence goes on along the minus strand of JANMDA010000251.1, from coordinate 393 downwards.
CTTGCCAAGCTAAAAGGCATCGATCCAAATTACGATGCGATCCCCGACTTGGCATCAGAAATATCGGCGGCGCGCAGCGGCGAGAAATAGATGTATAAAGAAGCTCTTTTCATACTTCTCGTTGTCTGCATTTTGGCCGCTTTGACAGCCATAAAATATCGCAAACAGATCGCAGGAATGATCGGTTTTGCTCGTATGCTAAAGGAAGCAAAACAAAACTTTGCTCAGGGTTCAAACAGCATCCGAGGCACGGCTGAAAAAAGTGTTCCGCTTGTCAACTGTTCCAAATGCGGCGTTTGGGTCCCGCAAAACAAAGCAATAAAAGTCGGCGATCTTTTCTATTGCTCGGATCACGGGGCTGAAACGCGAGTGTAAACGAGCGTGCATTGTCAC
>JANMDA010000245.1:0-4377 GCA_031376085.1 Chloracidobacterium sp. | reverse complement strand
GGCGTGTCAGTTGCTGTCTCCGTTGCCGTTGGCGTATTGGTCGGCGTGTCAGTTGCTGTCTCCGTTGCCGTTGGCGTATTGGTCGGCGTGTCAGTTGCTGTCTCCGTTGCCGTAGGTGTATTAGTCGGAGTGTCTGTAGCTGTCTCCGTGGCCGTTGGCGTATTGGTCGGCGTATCAGTTGCCGTCTCAGTGGCCGTAGGTGTATTGGTCGGCGTATCTGTTGCTGTCTCCGTTGCCGTAGGTGTATTAGTCGGAGTGTCTGTAGCTGTCGGAGTGAATGTTTCAGTAGCCGTTGGTGTTGGCGTAAAAGTTACAGTGGCTGTTGCAGTCGGAGTAAACGTTTCCGTTGCGGTTGCAGTTGGCGTATTTGTCGCGGTTAAGGTCGGAGTGGCGGCCGGAATTGTTACGCTGCCATTCGTAGTCGTAGATGATGGCGATCCTTCATTATATTGGAAAGATCGATGAAAATTCGATGCGGGATCAGTGTAATTCTCAAAAGTTAGTGCGCTTGATTGTCCCGGCGCCCCGATAACATCGAACCTCAAATTGATGAGCGTTCCCGAACCTGACAAATTTGTTGTCGTAAAAGCTCCGAGTATTAAATGGCCGGCATTGCTCGTGTTTGGCGAGATCGTCATCAGGCTGCTCAATGTCCCGGAAGTACTAAATGCCGGCGATGCCGGTGTCAATACCGAAGGATTGTAAGTTACCTGAAGGTCATACGAAATAATTCCCTGCCCCGTCAGATTACCAGTTGTCACTGGAATAACAACAGTGCCGGGCGTCGCGCTTACATCGGGAAGCGATACGGATATCGAAACCGGTGTATTCGTCGCAGTTGCTGTAGGCGTATTCGTAGGTGTAAATGTCGCTGTTGCCGTTGAAGTTGGTGTATTCGTAGCCGTATTGGTAGCAGTCGCTGTGGCCGTATTAGTCGGCGTGAATGTGTTAGTTGCAGTAGGCGTCGGAGTGAAGGTATTGGTCGCGGTCGGTGTCGGTGTCGTCGTATTGGTTGCTGTACTCGTTGGCGTATTTGTAGCAGTTGATGTATTTGTCGCCGTGTTCGTGGGTGTAAAAGTCGGTGTATTTGTCGCGGTTGCCGTAGATGTCGGAGTATTAGTGGATGTATTTGTTGCCGTATTCGTCGGCGTTGCAGCGTTCCCGCTCAAAGTTACATCGTCAACATTCCAGATTTCATTCCCCGAGTCGTTTGCCGCTGTGATCCTTAGGGCAACGGAAGTCGTTCCGTTTGGTATTGTAACCTCCAAAGTTGAGTGAATCGTTCCCTGATTTGTGCCTGACGTTCCTGAACTGCTGATCGGAGTGCCTGCTGCGGTCGTATCGTTTACGGTGTCATTGTAACTCCAACGCGCGTTGTTGTTTCCGGTTACAGTAATTTCCGCCGTTGCAGGAAATGCACCGCCGTTACGAGCCACGAAAACCCTAACAGTGTCTCCGATATCCGCTCCGTTTGAAGCATTAAGTGAGGTGCTGGAAATATGCACGGTGGCGGTTACACCCGTGTATCCGCTTACTGCCGTTGAAGCCAGATCAAGTGTCACCGTTCCATTGTTAACCTGCCACGATCGCGAGCCTCCGCGAATTCGCTGGCTGGCAGGTGCGTCGCCCGCGCCTGTGGTTGTCGAGATATTTCCACTGCCAGCACTTATCGTCCATGTCGGCGTCGCTGGAGATGTTTCAAAATCCTGAACCGCAATCGTTGACCCGGCAAAAAACTGAGCCATTGACATGGGTGCTGAAATGTTCGGCTCTGTTTGTCTCAATTCGCCGCTCGTCTGCGTTGACTGAATACCAAAAAATTCTTTCACCGACTCGATCAATGCAAAGCCTGAGCCTTGTGAAGCGCTGGCGGTAATGGCCAGAATAAGAGCTGTCATAAGACAGAACATGACCTTGCGGATAAACGAGGAGGGCGACGAAGCAGGGCGTTTTGACATAATAAGAATTTTGAGGCGCAGATGCTGCCGGATGACCAGTAAGTGTAAAAACTACAAAGTTATTGAGAGTAAAGGGTAAGGTGACCTACCGGATTATCGGAGTAATCCACACCAAAGATTACGGAATTTATTTGCGTATGTCAATAAAATTATTATTGCAGTATCAAGGACGAGTAAGAATTCGACTCGAAATCTTATTTTTTAACCTGAGATTCGGGAGAGGCCTTGGGCTCTGGTGTTGGCTGCCGATCGGAGATGACCGTCGTTAGAGCCTGTGGAATTTGATTACTCAGAATGTCGCCTTGATTCTCGATGATCTGGTCGATCAGTTCGAATTTCTCCTTGTCGAAGTCCTTTGAGATGAGCACGCCGTCTTTATCGATCGTCATTGGGTAGATGCCGAATAGTTCATTCTTAAAATTCTGGAAAAATGACGGCTGTGCACACGGCGTAATATTTGCCCGTTCTGAATTTATTTCCGGTATGTTTGCTCCGATAAGTTTAAGTTGCTCCTTAGACTTTTCAACATAGTCGCTGTTCGGATAATCACTGACGATCTTTTGGTAATACCTGGCTGCCTGGTCGGTTTCTTCTTCGATCTGATACGTCACGGCAAGTTTGTAAAGAGCTTCGTCCTGGAAACAGAAATTCGGGTATTTATCGATTATTTCCCGATAACGCGACTGAGCACCTTTGAGTCCACCTTTCTTCTGATCGACAGACAGGGCGTAATAATAGTTGGCAATAAGCAAATTATGCAGGCCGAGATTGTCCTGAACTTGCCGCAAACGCTGTTCTGCATCCGGTTTAAGGAATGAATTCGGATATTGCTGCATCAAGGCCTTAAGCCGCGTTTCTGCTCGTCTTGCCCGCGTTGCATCGCGGTCCGGCAAACCAATCTGCCTCATTTCCGATTCAGCGATCTTCAGAACAACGCGGTCGGCAAGCGGATGCGTCGGAAAGAACGTCAGCCAATCTTGATACGCTGCTATAGCTTGAATCAGCGAACTCGTCGTTCCTTCTAAAAAAAATGAATCCCCGACTGCAAGCTTCGACATTGGAAGGTAAGGCGAATCGGGATAGGTCGTAATAATAGTTTGAAAAAGAAGACGTCCGACATCGTAACTCTTCTTGCGCACTTCACGCGTCGCCACAATAAAAAGTTCACGGTCGCGTCCCGGTGAAACTGAACCGATCAAATCTTCGTATTCGTCCGAACCGCCGCCCCCAAAAATGCCGAGAAACTTACCTTTCTTCTTTTTTTCACGCGGTTTACCAACATTCGAAGTCGGCAAAGCACGAGCATTGGCGGTTTCGAGTTGTGCAGCCTCAGTTCTTGTTTGTAGTTCGGTAACAGATTGCTCTAGAGAGTCAACATCACTGTTTTCGTATTTTTCACCCCTGTCGATTTTGCCCTTCAAACTGTTTACGTCAGACTGAAGCCGAGCAGCGTCCTTTTCCAGCCCGAGCAGACGGCCAAGCGGTGTATCGATTTTTTCCTTGTCGTTTTTTGCCGACTTATCGCCTTTATTTTCTTCTTTTAGCGCAGAAGCAGCTCCCGTCAGCGAACGCCGCATGATAGTGAGTTTTTGACTCATTACATCGAGACGCTGCGAGGCAGTCCCGTCGCCAGGCTTTGTTTGCGCGGAGCCGAGCGCAGCAAGTCCCGTTAACATTAATATCGAAAGAAAAACGATCCTTTTTGTAAGAAAAAACATAATTGCTTTGATCTGTCTACGACTAAACCCACACTGTGCCTTTTTCGATAAGACCATTGACCGCTGCAGCCGGATCACCATCAGAAAAAACCGCAGAACCGGCGACAATGATATTTGCACCTGCGCCCACTATCTCGGCGATGTTTGACGCATCAATGCCGCCGTCGATCTCGATCTTTGTCGAAAACCCGCGACCATCGATCATTTCCTTTAAGCGCCGCAATTTATCGAGCATCGTAGGTATAAATTTCTGCCCGCCAAAGCCGGGATTTACCGACATCAACAGGACAAAATCGGCATATGGCAAACCTTCGGTCAGACTCTCGATCGGCGTCGCTGGATTTATTGCAATTCCTGCTTTTGCACCGGCTTCTTTAATAGCTGTCAAAGTCCGTTGAAGATGAACATCTGCCTCGACATGCACCGAGACCATATCGGCACCCGCGTTTACAAATTCAACGGCATAACGGCCCGGCTCCTCGATCATCAGATGAGTGTCGATGGTCATGTCCGTCGCTTTTCTTATCGACTTGACGACCGGAAGCCCGATCGTAATGTTCGGAACAAAATGTCCGTCCATCACATCGACATGTAGTATCTTGGCGCCGCCGGATTTGACCGAGGCAATTGCTTCTCCAAGCTTTGTAAAATCTGCCGAAAGTATCGACGGAGCTATTTCAAACATTCGTCTCTTATCTACT
>JANMDA010000213.1:0-16223 GCA_031376085.1 Chloracidobacterium sp. | reverse complement strand
GGGGTTCGAGCATGGCAGCACTCGACTTTGTACGACGGCAACTGCACAAGCCGGCACTTTATTAAGGGGCTTTACACTAAATGTTAGATGAACCGCCCTAACTAACGTGCGGGCTTGTGCAAGGTTCTGACTTTTCAGTTGCTTTTTTTGGCTAAAAAGCCGAAAATTAGGCAGTTGCGCTCTTGAAAGTAATCGTTTTCCATAATTTGAAACTTTGCCGCGCTAATAGCGTGTATATTTTTCAGTTACCGAACAAGTTTAAGTAGTTTCGTTCCCAATCGTTTGAATAGTTATGAAAAAATCAATCCACGTCCGGTTTTCTATTAGTTTTCTCCTTCTTTTGTCGATGTTGTCGCCGGTTGCGACGTATGCGTTCGACGGCGGCAAAAAGCATTTCCAGTTGGGAATGAAGCACGAGGCCGCTGAGGAATGGGATAAGGCCGTTGAGGAATTCGCGCTTGCGGTTTCCGACAACCCCAAAAACCCGGAGTATCGCCTGCATTTAACGCGTTCGCTATTTAATGCGTCACAGATGTATGTAAAGAAGGGCACGATCCTGGCGAAGGAGAATAACTACGAGGAAGGATATTTAGCGTTTAGGCGTGCTTATGCGTTCGATCCGACCAACGAATTGGCAAGATCGGAAATGGAGCGAATGGTCAGGCTTCAGAAAGACCTGAATGATGCGGCTTCGCCGGGCGGCAAAAAGGACGAAACCGGAAAATTAACGATGATCCCGACAGGCTATGTCGAGAAGAAGGATGTGCCGCAAATACCTCAAAGACAAGAAAAACTGCGCGACCTGCCGTTTCCTTCGGGCGTCGATCTACAGTTTATCGTTAAGGAACTTGCCAAGGAACTCGATCTGAATGTTCTTTTTGACAACGTATCTTTCCGAACGCCCCGCAAAACGAATATTGACCTGAGAAATGTGACGGCCGCCCGTGCTCTCGATTACATCTTCTTGCAGGAAGGCCTGTTTTTCCAGAAGGTCGGCCCGCGAACGATACTTATTGCCAATCAGACAGAACGTCAAAAATTCCAGCAGCTTGTGCTGCGAACCTTTTATCTTGCCAACGCAAGCCCGAAAGATGTAGCCAAGGTCGTCCAGACCGCGATCCCGGCTCAGCCCGGACGAAGCCAAACCATCGTTCTGACGGACGATGCGACGAACAGCATTACCGTTCGGGATACGGAAGAGAATATTCGTCTGATCGGAAAGCTGATCTCTTCTTTGGACAAGGATCGCGCCGAGGTCGTGATGGAAGTGGCGATCTACGAAGTCAACAAGACAGATCTTCTGCAGTTAGGAAACCAGATCGGCACCCAGAGTCAACTGACAAATTTAGGCGGCACGACGAGCGGCGTTGTTGGCGTTGGAGGCAACACCTTATTTGGAACTATCGGACACACTGCCGCGACGGTTATCCCAAGCATTTTTGGCGCCGGATTTGTTCTGCCGTCCTCGAATTTGCAGGCGTATACCAAAAAGAGCAACAATAAGCTGATCGCCTCAACGCAGATACATGCGTTTAACAATGAAGATTCTTCTGCCCGCATCGGACAGCGGGTGCCTGTAAGGAGCGCACAGTTTGTAACCGGAAACAACACAACGCCCGGCGGTAACAATGGCTTTTTGTCAAGTGTTGTTAATTACGAGCAGGTTGGTTTGACACTCAAGTTCAAACCGCTTGTGTTTCCGAACCAAGACGTTCAGGTGGCGATGGAGATCGAGTCCAAAAGCGTCGATGGGGGCGCCTGTGATGAATGTAACCCAACTTTTACCGAAAGGACCATCAAGGGAACCGCGCGCATTCAAAATAACAAGACGCTTTTGCTGGCCAGCGTTGCTCAGGGAAAAGAAGGCAGCGGTCGATCTGGACTTCCGCTTCTCGGGCTGATCCCAATTCTGGGCCGACTTTTTACGGCACCGACCAGAGACAACAGTCAGGTGGACATCGTCATTGCAGTTACGCCGCGAGTCATCAGAGCACCCGCCATTTTGCCCGAGGACGAGATCGAACGGCCGACAGGCAGTCTTGCCACGCCTACCAATAATTCGCTTGAGGCAATGATAGTGCAGGAAGAGATGGACGAAATGCTAGCAGCGGCCAGGCGTGTTCCTAATTCAACCCAAGTTCAGCTCCCGGATCGCACTGCTGACGCCCCTGTCTATGTAAGAACGGAAACCGCCTCGAAAGGAACAAATCCTGCTGCTACGGCAACAACTGCTCAGTCGACAGCGACAGTGACGCAGGCGGCTCTTGTAAATAACAATATCAAGCCGATCGATAACAGCGTTAAGACGCTGCAATTGAATCAGACATCCGATACATCGAAATCGGCGGAACCGGACGATTCGAAACCGGTGGTGGCTGAGCCTATTGTCGAGAAAACCGAACCCTCAGCCGCTCCTGGTATGCAGATCCGTTTCGGATCGGATATTGCCGAGATGAAGACGGGCGAAAAGGTAAAGATACCGGTAATAATCCAGGGAAGTTCGGCATTCAGGTCGGGCGTGATCGGCATTAAGTATGACGACAAGCGTGTTGCTCTTCGGTCGGTCAGCTTTGGCGATGTATTCGGCGTATCGATGGCAAATACCACGGCAATGCCTTTCCTTAATCAAAACGGCAAAATGTATGTTTCGCTGTCAGCCAAAGATGAGGCCGGAGCTAAAGCCGACGGCACGATCGCTTTTGTAGAGATCGAAGCACTTGTTGACGGCCGTCCGGAGATCGCATTTGACAAGGATGTTCTAAACTTTCTAACCACGGACGGAAAGAACTTTCAGGTCAGGCTTGAAAAATAGGAAACAGTGAAGACAGCCAAAAAAAATGATCGCGGATACAGTTTGCTCGAACTAGTTTGTACACTCGGTGTTCTTGCGGTCCTCGTGATGGGCACCATCCCGATGGCCCAGAATGCTGTTATACGCCAGAAAGAGCAGAAGCTTCGTGAAACCCTGCGCGAAATAAGAAGTGCGATTGACGAATTTAAGCGTGATACTTACGGAGCTTGTGCTCAGGGTGCATCGACGACATCCAACGGAACACTGCAAAATCAGGGAGCCGCTGCTGACCCTCGAAGCCGCGTTTATATCGACGACTGCAAGATATTTGAGACGGACAACCTTGACCGCTATCCGCCGACGCTGCAAATGCTTGTCGACGGCGTTAGGGTCAAGTCGCGTGCTCCAAACCTGAGAGGCGGCAGTGGATTGAATGATAATTCACCACAGGCGACCGAGATCAATCAGGAAAAGGAAATTAAAAAGGTTTATCTTCGCGAATTGCCTATTGATCCGATGACGGGTGAGAAGGAAACATGGAAATTGCGCTCGTCATATCAAGGGGTAGATTCCGACAGCTGGGATGATATCAATGTGTTTGACGTCAGATCAGGAGCAAAGGGCGAGGCACTTAACGGGGAGAAGTATAGTGACTGGTAGAATTGAGACGAGGAGAAGGGGAGAAAGGGAGAAAGGGAGACAGGAAGATTTTTCTGCAATCCGCAATCCGCAATCCGCAATCCACAATCAAAAAGGTTTTTCGCTGCTGGAATTGATGATCGCGATGTTTATCATGGTCATCCTGCTCTCGGTCGCGATCCCAACTTATGAGCGAAGCGTTCGGCATGCCAGAGAGATTGTCCTTCAGGAAAATCTTTGGCAGATGCGGCGGGCGATAGATCAGTTCACCGCTGATAAAGGCAAGATGCCAAAGAGTATTGAAGATTTAGTCGAGGCAAAATACCTGCGTGAAAAGCCGATCGATCCGATCCGTGACGAAACGGAGTGGAATGAGATCCAGGGCGAAGACCCGAATTCCACGGACGCCGAATCGGGACTCAAGGATGTTAAAAGCCTTGCGGACGGAGAGGATTCCAACGGTGTTCCGTTTTCCAAGTATTAATTCAAACTAAGATGTTCTCAGCACTAACTACACCTAATTATCCCAACGCTGCGTTGGGAATTGAAGAGGGCCGCATCACGGCCGTATCGCTCCAGGGCCAACGTCGCGGTTCGTTCGCTGTCCGTCAGGCCGCGACCGTTGATCTGCCGCCCGGATTGCTGACGCCTAGTTTTATCGAAAAGAATATCAGTGAGAGTTTTGAATTTTCTTCCTGCCTACAAGAGGCGGCAGAAAGTGCCGGACTGCTTAGTCAAAAACGATGGTCGGTTGCTCTGCCGAGCGGCACGGCCCGCACGGCGATCCTTGTCCTCGACAGTGAGCCTGCTTCGAAACAGGAAACTGAGGAAATACTTGATTGGAAAGCCGAGCAGAACTTTGGTGCTCCGGCCGCAGCTCTCAGGATCGCAAAAGAAAAAATATCGCCCGACCCGAGCGGCCGCTCGCGCTATTTTGCGACGGCGGTCACTCTCGCCGTCATCGACGAATATGAAACTCAGTTCGAGAATCTCGGCTGGAAAGCAGGTCTAATTTTGCCGCGTGCCGTTGGAGAAGCTAACTGGTTGGCGGACAAAGCGGACAAGAGCGATTCGCTCCTGATAAGTGAGACGAATGACGGATTTACCGGCTTGCTACTGCGAGCAGGCGAACCGGCGGTTGTTCGCTCAGTAACCTGCACGCCAAACGAGATCGACGACGAGATCTACCGTCTGCTGATGTTTTATAATGACCGCTTCGGCGGCGATCACGGAAATGCGCTGTTGCAAAGGCTATTGGTCATAGGCAAGGATTTTGCACCAGCTAAGATCCAATCTATCGCGTCGGAAGCTCTCGGCCGGGCATTGAATGCTCTTTCGCCCGAAGATGTCGGATTGAGCCTCTCCGACAGTGGGCTAAAATTCGATGATCTTGCAGCTCCGGCAGGGTTGGCTGCTCTCGGATTTAGATAGTGGCCAGTGGCCAGATTCGGAAAAGAAATTTCTACTGACCACCGACCACTGCTCACCGACCACTATTTTGCATTTTGAAACAATTTCGAGCAAAATACCGTAGTAACGAGCAGCAATGTCGATACAGGCGATAGCAATGGAAACGGCGCGAAAACTTACCGATGGTGAGTTGATCGTTGATGCAGTAAATGGACGTGCGGACGGTTTCGAAGAACTTGTCCGGCGTTACCAGCGGCCGATCACGGGTTATGTTTTTCGCATGCTCGGCAATTACGAATCTTCGCTCGACGTTACTCAGGAAGTCTTCATCAAGGTCTATAATTCGCTTCGCAAATACAGCCCTGAATATAAATTTTCGACCTGGCTTTACCGCATCGCTCACAATGCGGCGATCGATCACATGCGGCGCAATCCGATAAGCGCGCAGAGTATCGAAGCCGAAAATGCCGACGGCACATATCAAATACAATTAGAAAGCAGCCAGCCTTCGCCAGAACAGGATCAGGAACGCAGAGAATGGCGCACTGAGATCGATGCGGTCGTCAAGTGTCTGCCGCCGGCGTATCGAGATCTGATCTTGTTGCGGCATTCGCGCGATCTTAGTTACGACGAGATCGCGGAAATTACCGGCCTGCCACTGGGAACGGTCAAGAATCGCCTATTCCGAGCCCGCGAAATGATGCGAGAAATGTTTATCGAGAGAGGATTTACGGGAATTTCTTAAATAGGCACTGATGAAACTGCAAGCTAACAATTTGAACTGTCCATCCGACGAGATCGCGGCGTATATCGACGGGGAGCTTGATGTGCCGCGCGAACTCGAACTCGATGCACATTTCATGAAATGCGGAGTTTGCTCCGGCGAGCTGAATTCGCAAAAGCAGTTTCTGAATGAACTGGATGCAAACCTCAGAGACCCAAATGAGATTGACCTGCCGGCGGATTTTACAAAGACGATAGTTGCAAACGCTGAGAGCACCGTTAGTGGATTGCGTCGCCCTCGCGAGCGGTTTAATGCATTGTTTATTTGCGCCGGGCTATTTTTGTTCATTCTTTTCGCTCTCGGAGCAGATGCCCTCAGATTATTTGGCGGCATTGCAGCTGCATTTGATCAGGTTGCGGCCGTTGGCGGTTTTTTTGGGCACCTTGTTTATTCGGTCTTTTGGGGAATGGCGATCGTAGTTCGCTCATTAGCGACACAGTTGCGATTTGATCTCGTAATTGCGACGGTATTGACCTTGACGATCGCCGTCTTTCTGACGCTCATCTCACGAAGAGTATTGCGAATGCGCCGAGCCTAACAATTTCCGGCCTAGTCAGTAAAAGTGAAATTCTCATCTGAAACAGCATTTTACCGTCCGCATTTTCCAAACGGTCTGGCCGAGGTCTTGCTGTTTTTTTGTATTTTCCAGCTATTTTGCATTGTAATCATTGCTCATCCAGAGATATCGACCTCCGACGACAACAAGACGGTGACCATAAACGACGCTCCCGAACAGGAAGTTTATGTCATTGGTAAATCCGTGATAGTCAATAAACAGGCCAAAGGTGTGCTCGCTATCGGCGGTGACGTCACCGTGAAAGGCCGGATCGAAGGCGATGTGGCAACAATCGGCGGGAATGTGATCCAGGAGAAAGACGCATATATCGGCGGCGACATCATTGTCTTTGGCGGAGCATACAAACCAGAGAGTCAAAATCCGCTTCGTGAGCAGGGAAAAGAAACGGTTAGCTTTGGCGTGTTTGAAGAAGAATTGCGTGATTTCGGACAAAACCCTACGCAGATCTTCAGCCCGAGTTTTTCTTTGGGTTATTTGGCACAGCGTCTCGTATTGGCACTTTTTTGGTTTATCATTTCGATCGTTATGACAACGATAGCTCCCGGTGCCGTCGGACGAGCAGTTGCGCGAATACAATTGTCCGCGCTAAAGGTGTGTGCTCTGGGAGCGGCGGCATTTCTTCTTGTTTCCGGCTTAATAATTGGCGGAGCGATCATTCTGCCAAACTACCTGAGTGCGACCCTCGGCCTAATGGGGGCGTTGATGCTTCTGCTTGGTTATGTTTTTGGACGTGTTTCTTTACAGGTTAGTGTTGGAAAACTTTTCCAGAAATACGTTCTCGCGGAAAATAATCGCTCCGAAACACTGGCAATTCTTATCGGCGTTCTGATCTGGACACTTCTTCTTTCAATCCCGTACATTTGGCTGCTTGCGCTTTTTGCTGTCTTTACTGTCGGCATCGGCCTCATTCTCACCGGACGAACGGCTCCAAAATGGTCGACGCAATGATGTGCATAAGCCCGCACGTTAGTAAGGGCGATACACTCAACGTTGTGTGGGCCGCCCTTACTAGCGTGCGGGCTTGTGCATTTTAATCGAACTTTGCCGCTAAATTTAGCGTCTAAATCTTGAACAACGCAACCTTAGATTTTAAGGTGCGTATTATTTTTTATAGGATCATTCATAAATAAATGCGTATTCATAACATTGCAGCGACCGTCATATTATTGATCTCAGGTGCATTCGGCACTGCCTTTGGACAAACGCAGGAAGCTCCGGTCAAATCGCCGGTAGTTGCTGGCGAGGTTGTATCGCTGAGCGATAAGAAGATCGTCGTAAACACAAAGTCCGGCCAGGTAGAAGTGACGATCTCCGATAAGACCATTTACAAGAGAGTCTCCGCTGATAAGCCAGACTTTCAGACTGCAACGGTAGCTGCGTTTTCCGACATAATCGTTGGCGACAAACTTACGGTAACAGGCATTCTTGCCGCTGACGGCAGGCCGACTCCTGCCCGAACTGTCTATTTGATGACCAAGGCGGATATTACTCAAAAACTCACTAAGCAGGCTGAAGGGTGGCGTGCGCGAGGAATCGCAGGCAAGGTGGCGAGCCTCAACGTTGCTACAAATCAAATTACTGTCGAAGTGCCGGGCCCTACTGGAAAAACTGCGACGACCGTCACATTGAAGGATGGAGCCAGAATTCTTCGTTATTCCGCTGAGTCAGTAAAATTTTCTGATGCTAAAGCCAGTGAGTTTTCGGAAATAAAAGTCGGGGATCAGATAAACGCGCTTGGTGATAAGGGTGTTGGCGGTACGACACTTCTCGCGGAAGCAATAGTAACAGGAACATTTCTCCAGATGTCGGGCACGGTCAAATTTGTTGATACTGCCAAGAACGAAGTCGTTATTAAAGACAGCAAAGGCAAAGAGATAACTGTTGGCTTAGATGGCGCGATCATGCTTAAGCGCTTTCCGGTCGAGATGGCCGAGCGAATGGCAATGTTCCAGATGGCAAGGGGAAACGGCGGCGTCAGGCCTCCAAATTCCGAAAACTCACAGCCGTCTCAGGGACAGCAAGGTCAAGGACGCGGGATGATGGGCGGTGGTTCGAGAGGCGGCGGAACTGACGAAATTCTTGAGAGGCTTCCAAATATTACTGTGTCGGATCTGAGACCGGGCGAACAAATAGGTCTTCTGATCCTTGTTTCCAATCCGACACCTTTGGTTGGTGATCATATAAAGGCAATAAAACTAATCGCAGGCATAGAACCCTTCATCCGAATGCAGGCAGCATCACCCGGAGCAAACCGAGGACAGGGCGTTCAGGGCGGATTTACAATTCCGGGACTCGACGGAGTCGGCTTCTAATATTTTTATCTTCATTCCGGGCAAATTCAATGTCCACTTACCTCTAATAGGTTTTTTATATCATGAAATTCATAAGATCGTTTTTATTTGTAATTCTTATTTCAGTTTTTTTTGCTGCGTCGGCCTTTTCGCAATCGGCGGGAAGTGTCGCCGGTCAGGTTGTAGATAGTCTTGGTGCTATTGTTGTCGGTGCGACCGTGACGGCCGTTTCGGCTGACGGCAAGCAAAAGCAAGTAGTCACAAATGCACGCGGCGAATATTCGATCGCGGGACTTGCTCCCGGCAAATACGATGTCAAAGCCATAGCTCCGAAATTTGCTCTTTACGGCAACACCGAAGTTGTCGTCACGTCGGGCGAACGCAACGAACTTTCCATCGTTTTAACGGTTGCCGGACTTGAGGAGAACGTAGATGTTTCGAACGAAAACAAGGTCACGACCGATGCCGACAACAATGCAAATGCAACTGTGATCAAAGATAAAGACCTCGATGCTTTGCCAGACGATCCTGACGAACTACAAGCTGCGTTGCAGGCATTGGCAGGTGCTGCGGCTGGACCGAACGGGGGACAGATATACATAGATGGATTTACAGGCGGACAGCTTCCCCCAAAGGACGCCATCCGCGAGATCCGCATCAATCAAAATCCATTTTCGGCGGAATTCGACCGCCTGGGTTTTGGCCGTATCGAGATTTTAACAAAACCTGGCTCAGACAAATGGCGCGGGCAGGCATTTATGAATTTTAACGACGAAAGCCTTAATTCACGCAACCCGTTTGCTGTTAATCGTGCTCCGAGCCAGACAAGGTTTTTCGGCGGCAACATTTCGGGGCCGCTACAGAAAGGCAAATCGTCGTTCTCGCTTGAGATCAATAATCGTGACATCGACAACAACGCGATCATTAATGCACAGATACTCGATCCGGCATTTAACATAATTGGGTTTAGGCAGGATGTTCGGGTACCCAATAAACGGTTTACGCTCTCGCCTCGTCTGGATTTCGCAATCAACAGCAAAAACACTTTGGTTGCGCGATACAGCTTTACGCGTACGAGTGCTGAGAATCAGGGAATCGGCGATACGTCTCTTCCCTCAAGGGCATACGATACATCGAGCCGCGAGCACGAGCTTCGCTTGACCGAGACGATGATCATCAATGCCAAAACGGTTAATGAAACGCGTTTCGAGTACAGCGATTCAAAACGTGAGCAAGACGGTGACAACACACAGCCGACGATAAATGTAGCGTCTGCATTTACTGGCGGCGGATCGCAGATCGGATTGAGCTTTAACCGAAACAGGACGTGGGAATTCAATAATTACACGTCCACGGCATTCGGGAAAAATTCGCAGCACTCTGTAAAGATCGGCGGCAAACTGCGGCATATATCTCTCGACGATCGCTCGGAAAATAATTTCGGCGGAAGCTTTTTGTTTTCTGGAGTGCCGGAAGTTAGATCTCCGGCCGGCTGCAATCCGGTTGGGCCGGGATGCACGGTTGTTACCCCCGGCATATCCTCGATTGAACAATATCGTGCCAAAGTAATGGGTACCGTTGGCGCGCAATACAATCCGACGCAGTTTACGATCACTGCCGGAAACCCTTTGTCGTCGGTGTCGCAGTATGAAGCCGGATTGTTCGCGACCGATGATTGGAAAGTCAGCCCGGCGTTGCTGCTGAGTTTCGGATTGCGTTATGAAAATCAGACAAACATCAGCAGCAAATTTAATTTTGCTCCGAGGTTCGGTTTTGCATGGTCGCCGGGAGCAGGCGGTGCTAAGGCTCCGAAGACGGTTTTTCGCGGCGGTGCAGGAGTTTTTTACGACAGGTTTAGCGAGAACCTGACACTGCAGGCGGAAAGGTTTGACGGAGCGACGCAGTTGAATTTAATTCTTTCCGCGAACGATCCGGCTGCGGCGCCATTGCTCGCTCAGCCGGTGTTTACGCTAAACGGCGTGACCAATGTTCCGACAGTCGAACAGATCCTCGCGGTGCCGCAGTCGAACACGATACGTCAGGTCGCTGATAATTTGCAGACACCTTATACGATGCAGGCCGCCATCGGTGTCGAAAGACAATTGCCCGGAAAAACGACGCTTGCAAGCTATTTTATTTCGTCGAAGATTCTCCACCAACTTCGTTCGCGAAATATAAACGCTCCAATATGCCCGACGCAGAACAACTGCGAAAGTGCTCCGCGTCCGCAAAATGCACTTGGAAACATTTATGAATATGAATCGAGCGGCACGACAAAGCAAAACCAGTTTATAGTCAACTTTAGGACAAATTTCAGTCCGAAATATTCGCTCTTCGGCAACTACCGCCTTGGCTTTGTAAAAGGCGACACGGACGGAGCCGGCAGTTTTCCGGCTTACAGCTACGATCTTGCGGGCGAATACGGAAGGACTGCTTTCGACATCAGGCACAGCTTCGTTATAGGCGGCAATATCACAATGCCGTGGAACGTCACATTGAACCCATTTATCATTGCCCAGTCCGGCAGGCCATTTAACATCACCAAAGGCGAAGATCGTAACGGTGACGCCCTGTTTACCGAGCGTCCTACATTCAGCCAACTGCAGAGCCGTTGCACCACTCTGAACTTAACCGCGTCTTTTTGTGACACAGGCGCGAATGATCCAAACTCGGTAATTCCCAGAAACTACGGAACCGGGCCGTCGTATTTTAGTGTGAACATGCGTGTCAGCCGAACCTTTGGCTTTGGAAAATCACCCCAATCAAGAACTCAGGCAGGCGGTGGCAATAGCAGCGGAAGGCAGGGCGGCGCTACGGGAGGCGGAATGATGGGTATGCCGGGCGGCATAGGCGGCGGTGGAGGACGCACCGGTGGTCCGGGCGGATCTGGCGGCGGCGGTATGTTTGGCGGCGGCGACACCCGAAAACCATACAACCTGAATGTCGGTATAAATTTCACCAATATCTTTAATAACGTCAACTTTGGCTCTCCTATAGGAGTTCTTAACTCAAATCGCTTCGGTCAATCTGTTTCGACAGCCGGAGGTTTTGGCGGATTTGGCGGCGGCAATTTTGGCGGTGTCAGCGCCGCAAACCGCAGGATCGAATTGCAGATGCGCTTTAGTTGGTAGTAAGAAGAGGTTACGCAAGCCGTGCGTACTATTATCTGGTAAACTACTTTTTTCAGCCTCGGAGATTTACTTATGAAATTTTTTTCCGTCTTTGGTTTGCTTGTATTGTTGCTGTCGATCAATTCTTTTGCGCAGAAAGTTCCTGACTTAAAAACTGCGCCTGTTTCGACGACGGTCAGCAGCCCACTCGAATTGGCAAAAGCTACGGTTACAGCACACGGTGGCGACAAGCTTAAAAACATGAAATCGCTTATGCTGCGCGGCTCGGTTGACGTGACAGGGGCATTCAGCATGGTAATTCCTGCGACGTTTATGCTGGCGATCTCAGGCGATAAATATGTGTTTGAGTTAAACAACCCGATCCAGCCGCTGAAGCAGATTTCCGACGGGAAACAGACATCTTCGAGCGGCTACGAATTGCCGCCGGTGACGAGTCTTGGGTTTCCGCTTTTATCAAGGATCGGCGAGGCAGGTTATGTCGTCGCCGCTCTTCCTGAAGCAAGAAAAAACAAGAAAGGTTTTCGCGTTACGACCGCCGACGGATTTTACAGTGATTTTTTTATTGATGAAAAGACAAATCAGCTCAAAGGTTACGAGTCAGCCTACGACGTTGACGGCCGCATTGTGACGACTTCGGTAGAGATAGATGAGTTTCAAACAGTCGATGGTGTTATCGTGCCCAAGAGATATTCGCAGCGATTCGACCTCGGCCAGATGACCGCCTACGCAAATTTTAAGACAAAAGATATTTTGGTGAATTCGCAGATCGATGACAGCTTTTTTGCGATACCTAAGTAAGGATTGCACAAGCCCGCACGTTAGTAAGGGCGGAACACTCAACGTTGAATATATCGCCCTTACTAACCTGCGGGCTTGTGCAAAATTGTTATTACTTACTGAACCGGCTCGATTTCCACCAGTCGATTGTTTTTCTCAAACCTTCTTCCAGTCCGACGATCTCTTCATATTTCAAACATTCGATCGCCCGACGATTGTCGGCTTGTGAGTGTTTTACATCACCACTTCTGGCAGGCTGATAGTCGGCAGCAATGTCAGGCGCGTTTGTAATAGTTTTCAAAATAGTCAACAGCTCATTGAGCGTGATGCGTTCGCCGTTGGCGACATTGATCGTTTCACCAAAGCCGATATCTGTTTGGGCGGCCTTGATGTTAGCATTAACGACATTAGTAATATAGGTAAAATCGCGCGATTGTTCGCCGTCGCCGTATATGACCGGAACTTTTCCGGTCAGCAAAGCATCGATAAACCGCGATATTACGCCGGAATACATCGACGCCGGATTTTGCTTCGGGCCGAACACGTTGAAATATCTGAGCGAGATCGTCTCCATGCCGTAAACGTTATTAAACGCACGGCAGTAATATTCGCCGGTCAGTTTTGCGACGGCGTAGGGAGAAAGCGGATCGGGCCGCATCGTCTCGACCTTTGGCAAAACAGGCTGGTCGCCGTATGCCGAACTTGAGGCGGCGTAGATAAATCGTTTTACACCAACGGTCTTTGCTTTGTTGAGAAGATTGAATGTTCCGTCAACACATACGCGATGTGTTTCCGCTGGATCTTCGACCGAACGTGGAACGCTGGGAAGTGCTGCTTCGTGAAATACGATCTCGGCTCCATCGATAGCTTTGCTTAAAGCGGCGTCATCGTTGATGTCGCCCTCGATAAAATCAAAATCACCTTTGATGTCTTTGAGATTTTCGCGAAAGCCGGTGGAAAGGTCGTCGATGATCGACACGCGGGCACCTTGCCGGATCAGTTCTTCTGCAAGATTTGACCCAATAAAACCTGCTCCGCCGGTGACTAGTACTTTGCTGGTAAACGACATTCTGTCTAACCTTAACGACCGACACCTACATATTCAAAACCAAGTTCGCGCATATCGCTGGGTTCATACACGTTGCGGAGATCGACAATCTTTGGAGCTTTCAAAAGCTGCTTGACCTTTTCCATGTCGAGTGCCCGGAACTGATTCCATTCGGTGATAATGACCATTATATCCGCGCCGGTGATAGCGTCGTATTCATCGACAGCGTATTCGATCTCAGGGAGGACGTGTTTTGCTTCTGGCATAGCGACCGGGTCGTATGCCTTTACAGAAGCTCCGCGCTTTATCAACTCCTTGATAATGTCAGTCGCCGGCGATTCCCGCATGTCGTCGGTTTCAGGTTTGAACGAGAGGCCGAGGACACCGATCTGTTTTCCCGGCAGGCTGCCTGCCATTTTCTCGATCTTCGGGATCATTGCGTCACGTTGGCGTTCGTTTGCTTCGATGACCGCGTCGACGATAAGAGTTTCAACCCCGAATTGATCTGCGACAGTCGTCAAAGCCCTTGTATCTTTGGGAAAACAAGAACCGCCGTAACCCGGGCCGGGATGCAGGAATTTGCGGCCGATGCGATTGTCCATTCCCATGCCGCGTGCCACATCGTGAACGTCACAGCCTATCGCGTCGCACAGATTCGCTATCTCGTTGATAAAGGTGATCTTGGTCGCGAGAAAAGCATTAGCGGCGTATTTAATAAGCTCGGCGGCTTCCAGGGAAGTGATGATGATCGGAGTTTCGATAAGGTAAAGCGGCCGATACAGATCTTTCATCACGTCGATGGCCCGTTGTTCGTTGCTGCCGATAACGACACGGTCGGGACGCATAAAGTCGGTGATCGCGGCGCCTTCTCGCAGGAATTCGGGGTTGGACGCAACGCCGAATTCGGTTGGAGTTGCCAGATTTTCGGACACGAATTCTTTAAGCCATTTACCTGTTCCGACGGGGACTGTCGATTTTGTGACCAGGACCTTGTAGCCGTTCATTGCCTGGGCGACATCTTTGGCTGCCTGCCGGTAATAACTCATGTCCGGCGTGCCGTCTGCCTGAGGCGGTGTTCCGACGGCGAGAAAAACGACGAGCGCCTTTTCAACTGCAATTTTAATATCCGTCGTAAAATGAAGCCTGCCCGCTTCGACATTCTTCTCGACAATTGTGTCCAACCCTGGCTCGTAGATCGGGATGACTCCTTCATTTAACTTATCGACCTTTGAAATGTCGACATCGACGCATGTGACGTCTACGCCAAATTCCGCAAAACAGGCTCCTGTGACCAAACCAACGTATCCTGTGCCAATTACAGCTATATTCATAACCTACTATTATAAAGTTAATACTGACCTTGTTCCACAATCCACAAGCCTAAACAAAATTGTGCGGGCCATATGTTAGAACATGACCCGCACTTCGGTACAAGAGAAAATATCTATTTAGCGATTGGTACTGATTGGGGTACCACCGGTAAAGGTTACATCGTCGTCACTCTGTGTCGCAAGGAAAATTGCAACGCCCGCACCGCCTGCCGCCAAGAGAAGCAGCCAGGGTAGACCTGCGATTGCCGGGCCAGGCGTCGAATTCGGACGCAGGCAAGGTACGCAGCCTTTCTGTGATAGATTGCCTGCCGTTGCCGAAGTTCCGGCGACGATCTGCTTGTCGGTAGAGCCGGTCTTCATGGTTACGAGGCCTGATGTTGTGTCAACGTGTGTATGAGAACACTCAACCTGAACGAGGAAATTGTCTGCTTGAGACGAATCGGCTATCACCGTCGCGTCCTTTGTTGTTACGGTAGCGGCGACTCCTGCCGAGGTTGAAACCCGCGTTTGGCCTTCAGACAAAGTAGCAACAATGCTGCTTGCGGAAAAGATCAAGGTCACATTCGAATCGGCGAGCACTTCGACGCGGCCAAGTTTTCCGAGGCTGACAACCGCACTCGAGTTAGCTCCGGCAGCGATAACGGCACCGGAAAGAATAGTGGAATTGGAAACCGCCGGCTGTCCGTTTACTGTGACCTGGCCTGAGATCGTGATCTCACCTGCCTGATCGACCGGTAATGCGAAAGCTACCATTGAATATACGCACCAAACGGCAGCGACCGTCGTTAATGTAACAAATTTATGAAATGTATTTTTGCCCAGCATGTGACTATTTCTCCTCCTGAATCGAAACCTATAATAAAACAATACCTTTCGGCTATGCCTGACGGCAAATCCCGGTGTAAGAAAGTAAAAAAATTAGCTGATCGGGCTGACGTTTCCAGCTCCGAATTGATTCTCGTTATCCTGCGTTGTTGCCCAGATAATACCGCCAAGAGCACCGCCGAAAATGAGCCCATACACCAGCCAGTTGTTATTACCTGAGCTTGCAGCCTGTTTCGTTGAAGTGCCGGAATCTGCTGTAGCAGTTTCGCCGGAATTCAGTTCGATAACTTCACCGGATGCCGTTTTAACGCTCACACTTTTGGCGGCATTCAGAACCGTAATGCTTCCCGATCTGAGGTCGCCGTTAATTCCAGTCTGGTCGAATGAAAGAACGAATGTCGTGTTTTGAGCGATCTCAAGGCGTCCGGCCTTGCCCAGATTAACTATCGCGCTTGCATCCTCAGGCGTCGAGATCGTGCTGGACGAAAAAATGGTGCGTCCGCTTTTCACCGACTCGCCGTTTACTGTAACTATAGAAGTCTCGTTAGAACCTTTAATAACGATCTCGCCTGTGGCTTTCCCGTCGCTGGCCAATGCCACCATAGAATATGTTGCAATT
>JANMDA010000208.1:0-4620 GCA_031376085.1 Chloracidobacterium sp. | reverse complement strand
TGCGGATTGCGGATTTTCAGATGAAGCAACGGCGACGGTTGCTTGAACTTCTTCTTTGACTGGTTCTTGAGCGGCAGATGGCGAAGCAGTGGCCTGATTGCCTTCTGCCTTCTGCCCATTGCCAACTGAACTTTCGCCTTCTTCGCCGACCACGGCAACGACAGTGCCGACCTCGACGGTCTCGCCTTCCTGCGTATTTATTGCCAGCAGAATGCCTGCGCCGGGACTCGGAACTTCGGCATCGACCTTATCGGTCGAGATCTCGAGGATGGCCTCGTCTTTCTCGACGCGTTCGCCGACCTTTTTCAGCCATTTAGAAACGGTCCCTTCGGTTATCGACTCGCCCATCTGGGGCATTACGATTTCAACGCTCATAAGATCTCCGTGAAGAAAAAATCACAACTTATAGAATACAAAAATTCCGTGCCATTGAGAATTCCGGTAAGCAAAGCCTTTGGTATGTTTTGCAAAGTCATACCTAGATCGTAGCTGTCCCACTGTCCCAGCACTTTTTTCTGTCCCAAGTGTCCCAAACGGCGTGGGACAGCCTAAACCATTGAATTTAATTGGTTTTTCGTCAACTGTCCCACTGTCCCAGCGTTTTTTTTCCAGCTTGTCCACACCTTGTCCACGGATGGGCGTGGACAACATAATTTATTGAAATGACAAGACTTATGGCGACAAAACAGGCTTGTCCCGCGTATTTGGAAAAAAAGTTTTTCAAGCCCATATGACTGACTGTCCCACTGTCCCACAGTTTTTTTTCCGGTTCAGAGTGCGCGATTCATCGCGTAAGAACGGACTGAAGCCGGCACTTTTGAACTTGATTTTCAAAGAGCAAAAACCGTCAAAATTTCAACGGCGCTGCATCAAGCTAGCACAAGCCGTAGAAAATTGGAATACCAATTTTCCCGATATGACGTAACTTTCTCGATTTGACGTAACTTTCCGAATACGACGTGGTTTTCCGAGTGGATGCCTATTTAGAGAAAAATATCGGCGTTTGGTGAGTACTTGCCCTCAAGCGTGTTTTTCGGTTTTGTCGTAAAACGGGCCGGTGCATATCCTTTCACCCTTTTCGGTGAAAACATCGACGCTTAACAGGTAGCTGTGTTCTCAAGCCTTCACGAGTGGGGTTAAATCGTATTCGGTTTTGGCGGCTTACCAAAATCCGTAATTTTTTTTTCAAATGCTTCAACATTCTCTTCCAAACGAGTAAGGCGAATTCCCAGTTTCAACATTTCGTTTTCCTCCATAATGCGCAGGTAATCGGAATAATTGTCGATCTTTGTAAATGACATTAGTTTTTGCACCTCGTGATGTGGATATACTAATGTGTCATTCTCCCGCCTAAGGTAGAACAAAAACAAGAAGAAGAGAGCGTTGACAAACAGTAGGAAGAATGTACGCACTGAAAGTTTAAACGGGGGAATGACGGGTACGGCGAAGTCGTTGAAATCCGTCGGCGTCGGAAGAAAACAAAGAGGTCCGATTACGCCGACTAAGAACAATAAAGCCATAAAAAAGATTGCAACATCTACTAAGGCAGAGCGCTCCGGATTCCCATGGATCTCGCCTAAATGTGACGAAACAAGACGAGTCTGATGTTTTGCTTCCACAATTAGTCCATTTATTAGTTCGCTTTCATCCCCAAGAGACTGGCTCTCTATCGCTAGATTCTCCTTGTCTAAGGTAATATATCCGAAGTCCTTATGATTCTCTCGCCGCTCTATCTCAAGAGCTTCATTAATTTGTGCAATTGCCTCGAAGCGTGGCAGGAACCTCGAAAAATTTAGTTGGTCATAGACTTCATCAGCGGTGGCATTCGGCTGAGACTTAAGAAAAGAACGCAAGCTGCGAAGAGCCCGCTCCATACGTATCTCGTTGTACCAATCGAATTCCCTGCACTGAAGTTGTTCTGCCAATCTTTCAGACGCCGCAATGAGTTCACGAGACTTGCTGCATTTTCGCTTATAAGCTGCCGTGTTATTGATTACGGAAGAGATAATAAAAGCGCCGAAAAGGCCAACAATTGCAGCGACCGACTGTGCTAAAGAACTGAAAAACCAATTCCATTCCATAATCATGCGCCGTTTATTCAGTTAATAAATTTGGTTGGTCGTCTTTTTTGGCCTTTTGGGCTTTTTTGGTTACTTCTTCCATTAGGGGAAGATTCATTCGTTCGCCGTCGAGGATTTGCTGGACGGTGACGATCTGTAATCTGTCGAACGGCTGGAACATATCGGGTTTGAACTTGCCTTGTTGTTTGGCGAAGGTCGTCATTGGAGCGGTTGGGTCGTAACGGGTGATCTAAGATGCCGCAGGCGGCCTTTTCGCTTTCGGCTTTGGCTCAATCACTGGAGCTGAATTTTCCTCCGATTTTGAAAGAAGAATCTTAACAATTTCAGCCTTCGTTTTATCTTGGAGCTGTTTTGAATCCTCCGAGATACTATCTAAAATCTGCATCGCCATACCAACAGAATTAATTCGCTCTAATGTTTTTGTATAGCCTGCAGCTTGTTGGATTGTGGAGCGATAAATAAAAAGAAACGTAGCTCCTATGAATTCGGTAACTACACCAGCAATACCACCAATAATTGCCGGAGTTATTGAAGTAGATTGCGAAATAGGAGTGGCTGAAGAAGCAGCATTAACATTTTGAGCAGGAGTTAACGCCTGGGAGATTCCAAATAAGATAAATAAGAAACCAACGATCATTACGCCTAAGCTAAGCCAGAATATATAATTTATTTGACTCAAATTACGATCAAAGTAGAGTTCTAACTTGACCCTTGCCAAATCCCATGCAGGTTTAGCCTTTCCTGGCTCCTCTTTAACTCTTTCTATGACTGCGTCAAGTTCTTTTTGCAAAGAAGATGGAGCACCACTACCACTAATGGGTACACCTAACGGATTTGGAGAGGAAAGCCATAATCCGACAAAGACCATAACTCCAAGACCTATAATTGTAAGACCCAAGCCCGGGAAATAACTTTTATTCAATTCAAATAATAAAGGGTTGCCAGTTCTCTCGCCATAATACATTAATAGTATAGGCCCTAAAATATTTGCACCTAATCCCACAAAGAAAAATGCAAAACCAACAATAGTCCGCGCCTTTTTTGTATTTTGTATCATCTCAACTTATCCTCTTATAACTGAACAAACCAATCAGAAATTTATTATTGGATCAGTAAGAAGGTAGAGCCTAGCTTTGATTGAGCGGAATGATTCCGCTCAATGTCCATTAATTACTCTCCGTGTACTTCGATTTAATTCGACCTTCATCATAATTACTTAATCCTCGCACAACTAGATATGCCGCAGCTACTACTGTTGTCCATGAAGCAATGTCGTTTGTGGCTTGTACTTTCATTACACCTGACCAACCAACAGCCAGAGCGAACGTTATTTCTAGCCACCCATATTCTCTTTGTCGGTACTTTCTGAAAAAGAAGAGAGCGATACCAATCAACAGAATAAAAAATGTCCCTAATAGGGTTAACCACCAAATACCTAGAAAGCCGATTATTTTAGGCGTGTTTTCTGAGACAGCGGTGAAGCCGCGCAAGATAAGAGCTCCCACTAGAGTTGCAGATAAAAATTCTATTGGGAACCTCCACAGAAGCTCCTTCGTTTGCCTTCTAGCTTTTGAACCCGCCTCGTTATTATCTTCTGATACTAATGGGTCGGATTTCTCGTCACTCATGATTTTCTCACACAATCGAAACAGCAATCTAACTTACGATTATGCCGATTGAATCTTGATAATCCACTAACTTCGCGTAAGATGCGGACGGTCATTGCAACTATATAGGCGAACAGCGAGCCTTTGCCGAGGACTTTTTCCAAACCGTTGATGAGAGCGATTGACTGCTGCGTCTGCACACCGTTTTTGTTTGACAGAATCTCTTCGTAACATTGGTTGGCGTGGTCGTCCCACGTCCATGTGTCGGTGAACACCTGTGCCTGCGCGCGGTCTTCGGTGCCGATGTTGTTGTATATCTGGTTGTAGTTGCGTTTGGAATTGAACGGCGGATCGATGTAACAAAGATCAACCGTCTCGTCACGGATAAACTTCCGCATCACATCAAGATTGTCGCCGTAAAAGAGTTTGTTCATGGGATTTGCTCACGGAAAATGTAGCATTAACTCAATGCAGTGACAACCCAAAGCGAGTTATTTTGGAGTGATCGTGCCGTTGTCGGCGATCTTGGGAGCGTTTGTGCCGAAGTCAGCTATTGAAAGCTCGCGTACTTTTTTTATCGAGTCGCCGGTGTTGTCGAGGATCGGGCCGCCGCGGCCTTCCTGATGTGCGCCGTGTATCTTACCGCTGATAAATTTTCCGTCCTGAGCGATCTTGATCTCGAGAATTTCGGTCAGTGCTGTTTCGCCCGCGAGTTGGAACCAGCCATAAGTACAAAAATTACCTAGAGAGTAAGCGATCAAGCGGTCTTTATAAATTTCCATTCCGCGCATGACGTGCGGGCCGTGGCCGAGGACGAGATCGGCTCCGGCGTCGATGACGGTGTGTGCAAAAAGCGGAAGATTGCCGCGTTCTTCGCCGGCGTAGATCTCTGTCTTGGCAGTAACGTGCTGGTGGTCGGTTCCTTCGGCACC
>JANMDA010000103.1:0-2939 GCA_031376085.1 Chloracidobacterium sp. | reverse complement strand
AGTTTAGGGAAACTCAAGCCGCGATTATCAGATAGGCAGACTGTAGGCCTTCGCGGAGTTGTAGGCAAAAGGCGGATTTTCAAAGGGCAGGGGCAGTGTGCCAGACGAACCAACTTCTCCGCGTTCGTTTAGTTCCCCGGCACGGAAACTCTTCCGTAAGAGTTACTAACTCTTACTGACTTTTCACATCGATCCCTATGCGTTTTGCTTCGCGTCCGATGACACGGGGATCGCTTTTCAAAGTATGTATCTCTTCCTGAAGGGCGAGATTTTCGTCCATCAGGTTCTGGATCTGGGTGGCAAGCCGCTGGTTTTGATCGACTTCCTGACGCATTTCGCTAAATGAGCGGTAATTGATCGAAACTATTAGCATCGCAAATATCGACGCGACGATCACATAAGGCAGCCAGCTCGGGCCCATTCGATGGTCAGCTTTGGCTCGGACGCGGCGCGGGCGTGTCGCTTTTGCCCGACTTTCGGAGCCTGCTTTGCCTTGCGAACTATCCCAGTAAATATTTGCGGCCTTGCTCAAGTAGATCCTCCAGATCGTTTGCGTTTTCGCTCTCGGCGTATATCCTGACCATCGGCTCGGTGCCCGACGGCCTCATCAGCATCCAGGCGTCGTTCCCGAAAAGGAATTTCACGCCATCCATGCGGTTAATATTTTCAATTCGTCGCCCGCCGATCTCGGTCGGCTCCTGTCCGAGCTTTTCTTTCAATTTTGCGGCGACATCATGGGTCAATTTCACTCCGATGCGGCCCGATTCGAGCTTGCCGATACGGCCATAAAGCTCATTCAACTGCTCTGTCAAACTTGTGCCCCGTGCGGCGACCGCTTCGGCGGCCAAAAGACAGGCCAGAATGCCGTCCTTTTCCGGGTAATGCCCGCGTATCGAAAGACCTGCGGATTCTTCTCCGCCAAGGATGATCTCATCTTTATTTATCAATTCGCCGATGAATTTGAAGCCTACCGGCGTCTCGTAGAGTTTGAGTCCTCTGTCTTTTGCTACACGATCGACAAGATGCGATGTTGCAACGCTGCGTGCCACGCCTTGTGTCCAGCCTCGGCTCTCTGCCAAATAATCTGTCAATAACGCGATCAGCCGGTTCGGCGTAATGAACTCGCCGTTGCTGTCAATAACTCCGAATCTGTCGCCGTCGCCGTCTGTCGCTAGCCCGAGCGTGAGTTTTTTGGTTTTGACCGTCTGTCGAAGCTCGTCAAGGTGCTCTTCGCCGGGCTCAGGCGGCTGTCCGCCGAAGGTCACGTCTCGCCAATCGTGTATCGTTTCGACCTCGATGCCGTGATCGCTTAGGCATTTGTCGAGATAACCTCGGCCCGTGCCGTAGATCGCATCGTATGCATACCGGCCTTTTGCAGCTGCGATCACGTCGAAACGAATTTTAGTTTTCAAATCGTCCAGATACGCCGGACGTGGGTCAAACTCTTCTATCTTGCCGCCGAGTTTGTCTTCGGCGGTTGATTTGTTGACCACGCCTTCCTCGATCTGCTTCGTTACCTCAGGCAAGGCCGGAGCTCCGTCGGCAGTCGAGAACTTTATGCCCTGATACTCCGGCGGATTGTGTGACGCCGTGAAATTTACTCCGCCGGCAGCACTATTGCTGCGAATCGCATGCGAAATAGTAGGTGTTGGCGTTGGCGTCGTGCATAACAATACATGGAATCCTTTTTTCTCCGCGACTTCAGCGGCAACGGACGCAAACTTCTCACCCATAAATCGCGAATCATGTCCGACGATCAATGTCTTGCCGTCACCAGCTTCATTAGTTGTCAAATAACTACAAATGGCTTCAGACACGAGTCGAACATTCTCGAATGTGAATTCATCGGCGATGATGGCCCGCCAACCCGATGTCCCAAAACGAATTGCCATTAACTTCTGGTTTTAAGATTTACTTCTTGTGAATACTGCTTGAGTTATTATTTTCAACCCAAATCCTTGAAGTTTTGAAAGCTTATCACAACTCTTAAACATCTGTAAAGCGTAGACAGCTACTTTTTTGACTTTTTTTAAGTGCTGTATTTTCTTGCAGTTAGAGGAAAATACTAAAGTGATATATAGTTTTGGCGCTTAAACAATTTAATTCTTAGTTCATTTTGAGCTTAATGGTGGCAGAAAATTAAGCCCTTGAACTATGTGTCAATGTGCCACAGTCTCTCCCCTTGCTCAGCACATGTTCCAAAAAGATACACTAATAAATCATTCCAAATTGACAGATTAAGCGCTCTAAAGTCTTTGTTCAGATAGACTTACTGACTGTTTTAATCTTAATGCCATTTGGCACAACTATTGCTTTATTATTTCGGTGTCACCATATCCGTCCACTGCCCAAATTTTATAAAGCTTCAATATTACGGTCGGATAAATTAAGCATTAATTATTATAGTTGGAGAATCATAAATTATGAGACCAGTAAAACATTTTGAAAAAGGATTGACGTATGTGGCAAGCGGGCTTTTCAACGCCGTCAAGTCAGTTAATCAGTTCAAACCAAATCCATCGTTCACGCCGAAATGGTCGGACAAGCCGCTTTTGAAATCGTGGCAAAAAACGAAGCCGACTCTTGGTTTTCCCCGCATGACTGACAGCCTGTGTCCGAATTGTGTGATCGAGGCTCGCGAGGCGATCATCAGCGGTGAGAAGGAAGTTGCGATGCTGGTGAATGAAAAGGTTGGCGAGATCAAGGCGCAGATCATCGAGCGTGACGGCCAGGTGTGGATGATCAAGGACTGTCCGACGCACGGCCATTTCGAAGACATGATGGCGATCGACAGCAAATTTCTCCAGCACATCGAATCGCTCTTCCCGGGCCGCGACATCGAGTCGCACAATGACGAAAAGCTGCACAATCACGGCACGTCGTCGGTCAAGTACGGCCGCGGAGCGGTTCTTACGGTTGATCTGACAAACCGGTGCAAT
>JANMDA010000194.1:0-5459 GCA_031376085.1 Chloracidobacterium sp. | reverse complement strand
ACTTCGGCAGCTCCGGCAGTTCCAAGGTCTGTCAAAACGGCAAGATTGCCGTCGAACATGAATTTTGCAAATTCGGCGGTGTAAGCCGTTTGGACTTTGTTCTCTCGCCCGATCACTTTCGCGATATCGCCGTCTTTAATAAACAGATTTGCGACCGCAACGCCTTCGGAAAGACTTCCCGCCGATACGCCGCGAAGATCAAGAACGATCTTCTGCACGCCTTGTTTTATCAGGCTCGAAACCTGCGAGCGAATGTCATTGCCTTCGCCTTCTTCGAGGCTGTAAACCTTTATGACGCCGATCTTACCGTTTTCAATTCGCGATTCAGCGACCGGGATTTTGTATGTGCCGCGAACAACTTTGATCGTCTGCGGCTTTTCACCTGGCCTCAGCACTCGCAAAGCAACGGTCGTGCCGGCGTCGCCGTTTACCAACTGACGGGCGTCATAGAGCGAAATATCGCGAGTCGCTTTGTTGTCTATGTACTCGATAAAGTCACCGGCTTTGAGCCCAGCTTTTTCCGCCGGCGAACCTTTGATCGCCGAGATAACATACACAAAGCCAGAGATCTGCGAAAACTCTGCACCGATGCCGACTTTATTTGAGGTCTTGCTTGCTTCGTATGCCTTTACCTGATCGGCGGTCAAAAATGACGAATAAGGGTCGAGCCCGCCCGCGAGGCCGCGAAGTGCTCCAAGACGGACCTTGTCCATATTAGGCTCATCGACGTAATCGTTTTGGATATGCTGTAGGACAGATTCGACGATGCGAAGCTGTGCGGCCGAATCATTGCCCGGCTGCTGTGCCGAAGTCGTCAGTATAGAGCCGACAAACGGCATTCCGCCAATAACCGCATAGACAGCAATTACACCCGAAATGACCAGGATCCAAACCTTACCACGAAATGACATATAATACCTCGTATGATAAATCTAACCTTATTTATTACATGATCGAATGACTATTTGTTTTCACCGGGCAGAAACGCGAGTGTTAACGAGCGTGCCGAATTCGAACGTGCACGCTCCATAACTGTCGCGTTTCTGCCCGAAAGACCAATTATCGCTTAACGCCAATAATAAGTGCAACAAAATAAAACGACTAATCCCGACGGACTTGCAGACCTTTCTACGGTGTCTGCGGCAGGACGCATCATCGCGATCGATCCCGGCACAAAACGCTGCGGCGTTGCCGTTTGTGATGAACTTCGTGTCACCACACGGCCGCTTCCCATGATCGAGCGCAAAAGCTGGAAGAAACTACTACTGCATATCAAAGATCTCGTCTCGGAATATGATGCCAAAGCTCTCGTCATAGGTTTGCCGCTCGAATCGGACGGCACAGAAAGCGAAATGTCCGCCGAAGCCCGCCGCTTGGCCCAAAACTTCTCGCTCTCGCTAGATATCCCAGTCTTTCTCCAAGACGAACGCGTCACATCCTACGAAGCCAAATCCCGCCTCTGGGAACAAGGCAAAACGCTAAAAGAAACACGCAACCTCGTCGACAGCGAAGCCGCCGCGATCATCCTCAGCGATTTTTTATCACGGCTTCAGTAAATTTCTCAAGCTTGTCCCGTTCCCAGCATTTTTTTTTGTCTGGACTGTCTGGTTTTGTCTGGCACCGCTACCAGACACGGTAAATGCTGCAATCGTTATACTTACGCGTGCATTTTGACCTTGTTTGGTGAGTTTTGAAAAAAAATAAGACAATGTAAGACAAAATCATTATTTATTACAAACAAAGTGCTTATGGTAATCAATGGCCTCTGATTCTTACGTTCATCAACCAGACAAGCAACTTGAACTGTCCCACTGTCCCACTACTTTTTTTTAGCAAGATCGTGTCCCAACTGTCCCACTTCAAGACCAAGCACCGACACATTTTCAAAGATCTCAAATCGCCATACAGCAATTCCCGCATCACCGTAGCAAATTTCTGCCGGAATTGGAATACCAATTTTCCCGATATGACACAACTTTCCGAATATGACATGGTTTTCCGACCGCGAAGGGCATATAGCCACGTGCGTTTACGGCGTGGTGTGAGTTCAATATAGATTTTCAGCACGTTTCAACAGGCTTACTCCGCTCGCCGCTTAAGCCAATAGAAGAAGGGCGTTAAAACGCCCTTCAAAAGGCGTCGAACAATATCACGCGGAGTGTTCGTCCCCTACAGGGACGGAATAATTCGTTGCCGATGACCTGGGGATTCGCTCCGATGGTCGCTGCTCCCCAGGCTTTAATGTGAGTCGCCGTTGGCGACAGAGATCAAATCATATCCTCAAATGGCGCGGCAGACGTTGGTCGGCGGAGGTTAACTTCGTGACTTTCCTTGGTAATGTCGTAGGACCTCACACTCATCCTTGCAAAAATGAGGATATAGGGAGTATATTTAGATGCCTCAAAAAAAACCGAAGTATTTCTTGAACGTTTACAGTTAATAAAGGGAACTATGAAACCAATAACTTTTTTCGCTCACCGTGTATTGTTGGCGTCGTTTGCCGCTTTGCTTTTTGTCGTTATTGCCGCAGGGAGCGCAAATGCGCAGACAAATGCATTTACTTTTCAGGGACGGCTGAATGACACCAGTTTGCCCGCAAGCGGCACATATACAATGAAGTTTGTGCTATATGACGATCCCGCGAAGGGCAATCAGATCGGCAGCGCTCAAACCAGTTTGGTAACCGTCACCAACGGAATATTTACGACCGTGCTTGATTTCGGAGAAACTCCGTTCGTAGACGGACAGGCGCTTTGGATGGAGGTCATAGTAAACACCATTAACCTTTCACCACGCCAGCAGGTCACGAGTGCACCTTATGCAATTCGAACGAAAGGTGCGGCAAGGGCCGATTCTATGAGCGCGGCATGCACTTTATGTATAACCGATGCGCATATTAGCGGAATTGCCGGCAGCAAAGTCACGGGCAGCGTAGCAAACGCCACCAATGCAGGAACAGCGTTGGATTCCTTGAATTTGGGAGGCGTTCCGGCAAGCGGTTATCTTCCGACCACCGGCGGAACCGTCACCGGCAGTCTTAATGTCGGCGGCGTGTTGAGCGGCGACGGTTCGGGATTGACGAATCTGCCGGGTGCCGGTTTTATCTGGCAGGAGATACTCGGGCCCGCGTATCTGGCTCAGCCGAATCACGGCTATGTCGCAAACTTCGCCGCACCGGTAACGATCACGCTGCCAACGACGATTAACGTAGGTGACACGGTTCGCGTTTCCGGCGCCGGCACCGGCGGATGGAAGATCGCTCAAAACGCAGGTCAACGAATTCTCACGCCAAATTTTACGGCGGTCGGAAACT
This sequence comes from Chloracidobacterium sp., assembly GCA_031376085.1. GTDB lineage: Bacteria > Acidobacteriota > Blastocatellia > Pyrinomonadales > Pyrinomonadaceae > OLB17. The sequence continues at coordinate 2,146 of JANMDA010000194.1, read as the reverse complement.
GGACTGACAATAAAAATTGGGGTGCGGTTGCATCATCTTCAGACGGGACGAAACTCGTCGCCGTCGTCAACGGCGGATTTATCTATACCTCGACCGATTCTGGAGCTAGCTGGGTAGGGAGAGAAAGCTCGAGGGCGTGGACCGCTGTAGCATCTTCAGCAGACGGCACAAAACTCGTGGCTGGGGTTGCCGGCGGTTTCATCTATACCTCAATAGATTCTGGCTTGACCTGGACGCAGCGTTTCGTTTCCGCGCAAACGAGGGCCCTCGCTTCCTCTGCAGACGGCGTCAAACTGGTTGCTGTAATATTTGGAAATATATACACGTCCATTGATTCCGGCGTGACCTGGACGCTTCGCAGCACCTTTCAGGACTGGCAGGGAGTAGCGTCGTCCGACGACGGCACAAAACTCGTCGCTGCCGGAACTAATTCGCAGATCTACACATCGACCGATTCGGGAGTGACGTGGACACCACGAGACAGCGCCCGGCAGTGGTGGTCGATAGCAAGTTCCTCAAACGGCAACAAACTATTTGCAGGTTCGGGCCAGATTGGGACAGGCGGGGATCAACTGTACACTTCGACGGATTCGGGACTTACATGGACACCGCGCCGGCCTGGTGTTTATCATGGGGTCGCATCGTCGGCGGATGGGACAAAGCTGGTCACCGGATATACTCCCGGAAGTATCTACACCTCGACTGACTCGGGAGTTACATGGACATCGCGCGACTCTATTAGGAACTGGTGGTCATTTGCCTCTTCGGCTGACGGAGTTAAACTCGTCGGCGTCGTGCAAAACGGTTTGATATACCGATCATCAGATTCGGGATTGACATGGACGACGACCAGCCCTAAAGGCACGTCTTACGGCACCGACGGATATATTACAGGTGTTCAATATTCAGCGGTCGAATTACAGTATATCGGCGGCGGTAATTTCATGGTCCTTAGTTCATACGGGACACAGCCTATTGTCAATTGATTCGACGCTTAGCATGTACGGTCAAAGTTGAAGAAAATCCAAGATTATGGGTCAACAAATATACAGAGTATACCTGGCGTTCATCGCCGCGATTTGTACCGGCGTCTTTTCCTCATTTGCATCCGCTCAAATCGCCTCCGGCGGCCCATATTCCCTTGAACAGGCCGTGATCGCAGGCGGCGGCGGACAGGCGAGCGGATATAACTATGACATGGACATGACACTCGCTCAGGCATTGGCCGGGGGTGATCTTGCGGGTTCGCAATACAATGTGTTCATCGGTTTTTGGCACGGCTTTATCGGCCCGACTCCAACTCCGACAGCCACGCCGACTGCGACGCCTACCGCAACTCCGACAAACACTCCTACTGCGACGCCCGCTAATACACCATCAATCAGCGGAATCGTGACATACGGCAACGCTGCCGCACCGCCGAAGTATATTTCGAATGTAACGATCACCGGAACTGGCGCGCCGAATGTCTTTACGACGACAGCCGCTCCCGGAGGAACGGCCGGACAATATTTGCTGACAGGATTTGGTGCTGGTTCCTACACTGTTTCGCTTTCGAAGACGACAGGGCAAAACAGCATTAACTCATTCGATGCGGCGAGGATCGCACAGCACGTCGCCGGGACACTGCTTTTGACGACCAATAATCAAAAGGTTTCTGCTGACGTGACCGGCAATAATGCAGTCTCGTCGCAAGACGCGGCAAAGATCGCTCAGGTCGTAACAGGGCTGCCGTTCTCACCACCGAATTTCACTGGACAGTGGAGATTCTTCGTGCCGCCCGGCCCCACTTTCCCGATCGGTTCGTCACCGATGTCGAGGCCATATCCATCGATCACAGGTAATCTCACCGGCGAAGATTATATCGGACTGCTTATCGGTGAAGTTACGGGCAACTGGGTACCGAGTGCAGCACGGCCGATCAACGGCAGCGGCCCGGAAAGAAGCACGGCTGTAGCGGCACCGAGATTAGCGGCACAGGCGGACACGGAGATACTTATACCGATCGATATACAGGGAGCGACGGACAAAGGCATCATCTCTTATGAATTCGATCTCAGGTACGATCCTGCGGTAATACGACCTCAGGCAGATGCTGCCGACTTGACAGGAACGGTCAGCCGCGGGCTTACTGCTGTCGCCAATC
>JANMDA010000188.1:0-16199 GCA_031376085.1 Chloracidobacterium sp. | reverse complement strand
AACAGAAATAATACTCCAAAAAAGCGTAAAAACTGGAAAAGGAACAAAGCGACCGCATTTTGCTCATCGGGCTTTAACACCAAATTGCACACCGGAAACTGCATTACATTATTCGTTCAAGACCTTACTCGCTGAAAAAATTCAACAACACATCATTTCCGACAAAACATTACCAATATCATGGAGTTGTCAGTATTGTTACGAGGAACACTCAGGAAACTTACTGAAAAAAATTAATTCGGTAAGAGTCGAACACAACATGACCGTTTGCCAGCCGGATATTGCCCTCTTCAATGAAGACAAAGTTTTTGCTGTCGTTGAAGTTGTGGTCACTCATAAACCGGAAGAGAGTGTTAAGGAGTATTACGACAAAGAAAACATCATTCTGATTCAAATAAATCTCAAATCTGACCAAGACCTTGACGAGTTGGAAAGCAAAATTGCAAAGCCCGACATAGTTGCGACCTGCTATAACCCAAAATGTAAGGCTTGTGGACATTTTCAACACAAAACCACGATGACGATCGTGGACGGACCGTGTTGGAAATGTCATGCGAAAATGAAGACCGTTTTTGTCGAAGCAGGTAACGAGCGAAGCGGAAGTCACGTTGGCCCAAGTGAATTCAAAAAGCTTGAAATTGATATTGCAATCGAGAGCGGCGTAATTTTGAAGAATCGATATGATAGATACTCCAAGAGAAACTACCTATCTAACATCTGCGGCAAATGTAATACGTTCGCGGAAGATTATCGTTACTGTTTTATTTCTATGTGTTTAGAGTCGAGCTATCGAAAGCAGGATTTTGACGTGGGCTATCATTGCGATAATTGCGCATTCTTAGCATATGAAAAGTCTGTGTCAACGCCTTATTGATGGCGGTTCAAAAAAATGCTCTGTTAGCGACAGGCTGTGCAAATCCATGCGTTGGCTCGGCGAGCTTTGTAGGGAAATTCCGCATCGGCCGTTGTTGCCCCTTTTGATCGGTTTGGTGAAATAGTCTTTCAATTTCATCATACTTAATGATACAACAGTAACGAAATTGGTCAGGCTGCGATTCTGCATAGACTGTGAAATACAAATATAAAACCTTTGTAAATCCAAACGATCCAGACGGTGTTTATATATACCCGTTGGTTGGCGTGACGTTGAAACATGGAAAGAAACAGATCAGTGTAGATTGTTTAGTAGATTCGGGAGCAACGGAGAGTTTGTTCAATTATGATATCGCCGATTTGCTGGGAATTGATCTTACAAAAGCGCCGGAGCAGGAGTATGTAGGCATCGGCACTTCTACATTCAAAGGCAGAAGAAAAACGATCCAGCTAAAACTAAATGGATTCGACACTTGGATAACGATCAATGCCGGATTTATTGACCAAAACGAAATGCCCCTGTTGGGGCATTCGGGTTTCTTTGAAAATTACGAGATAGTCTTTAAAGCGTATCAGGAGAAATTCGAGATCAAGAAGCGTTGACAGCCGCGATCAGGACTTTCTTGCTGGAAGGAACCTTTCTATAAGTAACATTCTTAATTCCCTTCTTATCGGCATCCGCCTTTGCGTCCGTGATGCGATTGCCAGAGCTTACGACCGTTTCGCGTCCTCCAGCTTTAGATATGCCAACCCATTTGTTCTCGTAATGGGACATTTCTTTGGCGACGAGCATATCATTTTTTGATTGAGCATTCTTAGTCATTCTTTTTACCTAACTCGATATTAGCATCGGTCTCATACGGCAAACAAGTAGAATCATTTTATTTGTTGCAGACTTGACACATTCATGCTTTTGTGCTATACATTTATTTTAATCACAAAACACCAAATGAATACACATGAGACAAAAAATATCACGAGACGCGAGTACGGATGCGACGGACTTTCTACAACAAACCAACCTACAACAGACAAGACACGCGACAGGCGGTGCAAGTTTGAGCGGTGGCTGGGCGAGGTTTCGCCGGAGCTGAACTGGAACTGGGCATATCAGCGGTACATTTATAAAAAGCTGAGGGCGGTGACGAGCGGCGAGTGCAAGCGGCTGATGGTCTTTATGCCGCCGCGGCATGGCAAGAGCGAGTTGATCACGGTGCGATATACGGCGTGGCGGCTGCTTCGCGATCAGCGGTTGAATGTGATCTTGGGCAGCTACAATCAAAAATTAGCAGATAAATTTTCGAGGCGGATAAAGAGGATAGTCAGAGGCGCGGCTTCGCCGCTACCTAATAACTCGCTTTTGAACACCGCTAGTGAATGGGAAACTTCGGGCGGCGGCGTGGTGCGGTCGGTCGGGGTTGGCGGCGGCATTGCGGGGTTTGGTGCAAAGCTTATTGTTATCGATGATCCGGTAAAGAATCGCGCCGAGGCGGAGTCGGCGACTTATCGCGAGCGCGTTTGGGAATGGTTCAATGACGACATCTACACGCGTATGGAGCCGAACGCCGCGATCATCCTGATCCAAACGCGCTGGCACGAAGACGACCTTGCGGGACGTTTGCTGAAAGAGATGAAGGACGGCGGGGAGCAGTGGGAAGTGGTGTCACTGCCTGCGCTCGCGGAACCCTCTTTTGAAAGCGGCGGCGTAGCCGCAAGTTCCGGTTTGACAGCTACGGAAAAGCAGAGCTTTTCCGCACATCGGGCGGCAAAGCCGCAAAAAAAGCGAAACAAAAAGCAGCCGCAGGAGAATGGTGATCCGCTTGGCCGTAAGCCGGGTGCGGCGCTTTGTCCGAAGATGTTTCCGGTGAAGACGCTTCTGAAATACCAGAAAAAGTTAGGGACATATTCTTTTTCGGCGCTTTATCAGCAGCGGCCTGCTCCGGCGGAGGGCGGACAGTTTAAGCGTGAGTGGTTTACGAAGATCGTAGATGCTGCTCCGACTGGGCTGCGTTGGAAGCGCGGTTACGACCTTGCGATCTCGACAAAAACCTCGGCTGACTACACGGCGAGCTTTCGGTGTGCGTATGACAAGAACGGCAATCTGTATATCGCCGACGGTTACCGCGCGCGGATCGAGTACCCGGAACAGCGGCGCTATATCGTCGCGCGAATGAACGACGAGCGCGACACCGAGCACGGCATCGAGTCCGCGATGCACGGTAAGGCTGTCGTGCAAGAGCTTCGCAGCGACGCGAGCGTGCGACGGTTTGCTTTTCGTGAGGTTAAAGTTGCGGGTGACAAACTGACGCGAGCTTTGACGTGGCTGAACCTCGCCGAGGAAGGAAAAGTGTTTCTCGTTCGCGGGCCGTGGATAGATGAGTTTGTCGATGAGATCGTGCGATTCCCAACGGGCAGACACGACGATCAGATCGATGCCGTTTCGGTCGCGGTGCAAATGATTGGGGCGGCGAAAAATAAGCCGTCGTCTGTCGGTTTTAAATGGACCGACATATATGCTCCGCGATACAGATGATCAGCTTTTTTACGCGGGCGGTTCTGATTCGCGCATTAGTTTGGCGACGTGGAAGATGTAGTGGATTCCTGAAAATACGGCGAAGGCGGCGACGGTTGTGTAGACGGTTGGGAGATAAAAGCCGCGAAGGTATGGGCAGACTGCGGCGACGAGGATCAGTATCACGCCGACGACTTGGACGAAGGTGCTTGCCTTGCCGAGCCATGAGGGTTGAAAGCCGCGAAAGCCGGTCATCATGTTTATCGCTCCGGCGACGGCGATGATACCGATGTCGCGGCCGATGACGGTTGCCGTCACCCAGAACGGCACGGGTAGATGACGTCCGTCTCCGAGCATGCCCGGTATCGTAAGCATGATGAAAGCCGTCGTCATTAATAGTTTGTCGGCGATGGGATCGATGATCGTGCCGAGTTCGGATTCCTGCTTGAACCGACGGGCGATAAATCCGTCAATTCCATCGGAAACACCGGCAACCGTGAACACGACCAGCGCCAGGCCTTCGCGATGATAGACAAGCAGGATTGCAAAGACCGGGATCAGAGCCATGCGCAGGAAAGTGAGAAGATTGGGAATTGTTAGGACTTTAGTTGAAACTTGTGATTCGCTCATTCGGCGCAGCGCAGCTCCAAAAGCGAAATCTCGGGCGGGCATTGATAACGCATCGGGACGACGACGGTGCCGATGCCGCGCGTTATATAAATTTGCGAATCTTTGCGGCTGTGAAGTCCGGCTTTGCGTCGTCGCGGGATAATGTTTTTTTCGGTATCGCGAAGTCTGATCTGGCCTCCGTGAGTGTGGCCGCTCAGCGTTAGATCGACGCCGGATCGAGCCGATTCGCGAAAAATTACGGGATTGTGCGCGAGAAGCAGTTTCATTTCGTCAGGAAATGAACCGCGAAGCGCAGCCGTGAGATCGGTTTTTCCCGCCATATGATCGTCAACTCCGGCGAGCCAGAATGAGCCTTTTCGCGTCTCGAAACGGAAGCCCTCGTTGATGAGCATATTAATTCCCTCGCCGCGAAAAAGATGCGTGACGAGATCTGCGTCGGTCCAATGATCGTGGTTGCCGAGACATGCGTGTATGCCGTGTTTTGCTTTTAGCTTGCCGAGAACAGCCGCCACCGGAGCGATGTATTCGCGCTCGTGCGAAACGTAATCGCCCGTAAGTAAAAACATATCCGGCTTCAAACGATTAGCAACCTTTACGGCTCGTTTGATGTGTTCGAGAGTCGTCAACGGGCTATGATGCGTGTCCGAAAGCTGGATGATCTTAAATCCGTCAAGCTGCGGCGGCAGGCGTTTTAGATAGATCTCGACGTGCTCGAGCGAGAGGCTATTCGCCTCATCCATTGCGAGCTGTGCCTTTTTTGACCAAGTGCCCGCGAACTTGCGGATCGGCGCGTCGCTGGCGACGTATTCGTTAATTCGTGTTGATAGCTTTACCCTTTTTGTGGCGGTGTTATCCATGAAGAGTATGACAATTATATAGCCTGAGATACGAGATTACAAAGATGTTACCTTTAGGAATTTTCGCTTGCCCACTTGCAGTAAGACGCCGTCGCCGGTAATCACGATGTCCGTATTTGGCGCCGTGGCTTTTTCGCCATTAACCTTTACGCCGCCTTGTTCGATGAGGCGGCGAGCTTCGCCTTTTGATGCGGCGAGGCCTGTGTCGGCGAGGAGTTGGGCGAGGTTGTAATTGCCTGCGGCAATCTGTTTTTCCTCGATCTCGTCAGGCACTTCTTTTTGCACAAAGCGCCGCGTGAAATCTTCTTCGGCTGCGTCAGCATCCGAGGCGGAATGAAAATCTTTGATGATAAGTTTCGCAAGTTGGACCTTTATGTTGCGCGGGTTTTCTCCGGCATCAATTTGAGATCTCAAATCTGTAATTTGAGATGTGTTGTGATCGGTTAACAACTCATAATACTTCCACATCAGATCGTCAGTGATCGACATTACTTTGCCAAACATCTCATTCGCGGGCTCAGTGATGCCGATATAGTTGCCCAGCGATTTAGACATTTTGTTGACGCCGTCGAGGCCTTCGAGCAGGGGCGTCGTCATTATCACTTGCGGTTCCTGATCGAACTCACGCTGCAGGTTGCGGCCCATAAGAAGATTGAATTTCTGATCAGTGCCGCCAAGTTCGACGTCGGCTTCGAGCGCGACCGAATCGTAACCCTGCACGAGAGGATAGAGCAATTCGTGGAGCGAGATCGGCTTTTCGTCGCTCATGCGTTTTTCAAAATCGTCGCGTTCGAGTATTTGTTTGACGGTGGTTCTCGCGCACAGCCGGACAAAATCGGCAGCGGTAAATTTGTCCATCCACTCGGCGTTGAATCGCAACTCGGTCTTTTCGGGATCGAGCAGCTTGAACATCTGCGCCTTGTATGTTTCGGCGTTGGCGTCAATCTCTTCGCGCGAAAGCGGAGGCCGCGTGACGTTCTTGCCCGACGGGTCGCCGATCATGCCCGTAAAATCGCCTATCAGAAAAATGACCGTGTGGCCGAGGTCCTGAAATGCCTTCAATTTACGGATGACGACCGTGTGGCCGACGTGAATGTCGGGCGCTGTCGGATCGAGGCCGAGCTTTACACGCAGAGGTTTCCCTGTCTTGGCGGAACGCTCAAGCTTTTTACACAGATCTTCCTCGCGTATAACGTCAACTGTGCCTTTTTTCAGGAAATCGAGTTGTTCTGCGATGGTCATAAGTGGTTAAATCGTCTATATTTTGCCCTATCGGGAATCTTTTAACAAACGAGTGATATATGGCTAACGATCTGAAAAATGTGCATCTTGCGTTTATCGGCTGCGGCGTGATGGGCGAATCGATGATCGCAGGACTGCTCAGACTTGACCTTGTCGATCCAAAAAATATCTCTGCCAGCCACCCGCGTGAATCGCGACGTAAAGAGTTGGCCGACAAGCATGGTATTGCGGTCTTTGAGCACAATGCTGAAGCCACTAAAGCGGTTGCCGGAAAAGAAAATTCCGCCGTTCTGCTGTGCATAAAACCGCAGCGGCTCGGTCGCGTATTGGCGGATCTCAACGGCGTTCTGCATCTCGATCAACTTGTTGTCTCGATAGTCGCCGGTGCAACGATCGAGCATCTCGCCGACGAACTAGGCACTGCAAAGATCGTCCGCGCTATGCCGAACACGCCTTCGCAGATCGGCGCGGGCATCACAGCGTGGACCTGCACCGAGGCAGTCGAAAATATCGAACGCGGCCATGTGCGCGAGATTCTCGCTGCGCTCGGTAAGGAGCTTTTTGTCGAGACCGAAAATATGATCGACATGGCGACATCGCTTTCGGCGACCGGCCCGACGTATATCTTTATGGTGATGGAAGCGTTAACCGACGCCGGCGTGCATCTCGGCTTTTCGCGCGACATGGCAAAAGAACTTGTCCAGGAAACTATGCTCGGCTCAGTAAAATTTGCGATTGCTACGCAAAAGCATCCCGCCGAACTCCGCAACATGGTCACCTCGCCCGGCGGCACATCCGCCGAAGCTATCTACCAAATGGAAAAGGGCACGCTGCGAACCGTGCTTTCAAAAGCAGTCTATGCGGCATATAAACGCGCGGTCGAGCTTGGCAAAAAATAACCGAATTTTTTCAACCACATAGATACATAGGCCACATAGAAGAATATTCTATGTGGCCTATGTATCTATGTGGTTAAGCCTATTGAACAAAATCGCGCAACACAAAGCCAAAATGAGTAGACTACTTCAAATATTTCTCAAACCAGTCAAGATTTGCCTGCATGGCGGCGATCTGCATTTTTGGTTCGTTGGGGCCGTGAGGTTGGCGCGGCAGGACGATCATGCGGGTCGGGACGCCTTGCTGTTTTAGCGCGTTATAAAATTCATAGCCTTGTGAAATAGGAACGCGAATATCCGCGTCTCCGTGCTGGATCATTGTCGGGGTGGTGACACCTTTGACGTTGAACATCGCCGAGTGTTTTACATACACCTCAGGAATTTCCCACGACTGGCCACCGAAGTAATCCGGAATGAATCCCGGAATGTCAGCCGTGCCGTTAAAGCTCATCAGATTTGTCACCGGCGCTCCGGCTGACGCGGCCTTGAATCGTTTTGTTTTTGTGACGATCGTCGTCGTCATATAACCGCCGTAGCTCCAGCCCATAACGCCGAGGCGGTTTGGGTCGATGACACCCATCGCGATGACGCGATCGACGCCGGCCATCAAGTCCTCGTAGTCCTTTCCGCCCCAGTCTTTGATGTTTGCCCGGCGGAATTCGGTGCCGTAGCCGCTCGAACCACGCGGATTTGGTCGAAGAATCGCAAATCCTCTTGACGCAAAAGTCGCCAGTGGATAAGCGCCGCGTCCGCCAATGAAATTTTGCTGAAACACGCCTGTCGGCCCGCCGTGAATATTAAGAATCAACGGCACTCGGCTTCCGGCAGTATAGTTATTCGGATAGGTAAGAAGTCCCTCGATCTCGCGGCCGTCCTTGCTTTTCCACTTGATGACTTCGGTTTTGCCGACCGGCATTTTTGCGGCTTCGGCGTTCACCGAAGAGGCCTGTGACGGCTCGTTGTCAGTAAATTTTGCGATAAACACCTCGGCCGGTTTATTCGTCATTTGCATCACCATTCCAAACGCGGTCGAATTACGGTTTATATTAACGTCGGTCACAACGGCGTCGGCATATTTGCTTGGCCGAATCATGCCGGTAGCAACATCCGCGTAGTACATCGCCGTTCCGGTTCCCTTCGCCTCCACAAAAAAGATACATGACGAATCGGCCTTCCAACCGACGATATTGGGCTGTCCGTCGTACGAAAGCGGGATCACTTTGCTTGAGCCGCCTAAAGCCGGAGTGAGCACAATGTTGCCGCTCGAAGCCCAACGCACCGGAAGGTCGCTGACGACCATTGCGATCCATTTGCCGTCAGGCGAAAACGACGCATTATTCTCGGCAGCCTTTGTCGCAGCGAACCGCGTGACACTTCCGCTCGCGACATCGACGATCGAGACATCAGAGGTCGGCCAAAAATCCGCCCGCGGATCGCTGACGTGGCTGAATACAATTTTCGAGCCGTCAGGCGACCAGTTAAAACTGCTCACGCTTCGATTATCGGTCGTAAGGGCGCGCGATTCGCGCTTGCCGTTTGCGTCCTTTGCGACAGGCATCACATAGAGCCGGGCCATTTTGATGTTTTCGTCCACCCATCGGAAATCATTTTTTGCCTTGTCGTTTTTTTCTTCGTCGTCGGACTTTGCATCGGCCATCGCGTAGGCTATCCATTTGCCGTCAGGCGACCAGTCAAAATCGCCCACGCCGGATTTTACGTCCGTGATCATCTCAGCTTCACCGCCGCCGAAGCGCATCAGGTAAAGATTGCTCTTGTTGTCCTTTCGCGTTGAAGTGAATGCGATCCATTTGCCGTCGGGTGACCATTTCGGATTCGTTGAGAGTTTGTCGGCAAACGTGAGCTGCGTACTCTCCTTGCCGTCAGTCGAAGACAGCCATATCTGGGTAACAAACTCGCTCTTGTCGGCCGCCATCACGGCGTTCGACACTGTAAAAACAACCCACATTGCATCCGGCGAAACGCGCGGCGTGCCGATCGACCTGACCCTAACCTGCATCTCCGACGACCACGCATCTTGGGCTATCACTGAAGTTGCTGAGATCAAACACACGATCGCGACAAACATCGCAAATTTCTTCATAAAATTATCCTCTTTTTCTATTATTAATTTAGCGCCTGACGACGAATTGCTCAATCCGACTCTATACAACGTGAATTTCCATACCATTCTACTCTGCTTTTCGTTGAAAATATATTTGCGTTTTTGACGTATCGACGGCTGTGCCGGTGTAGAGATCGAGGCGGAAGTTTCGCAGTGCGTGAAGCTGGTCGGTTACGATGATTGCAGCTGACTGAATCAGAAGGAATATCGCAAAACAAACTGCATACTGCGAGGAGAGCCTTGAATGTTCGAAAAGTTTGCAAAGCCGTCCGGGGCTACAGTGGCATTTTGCGGGTCAATATCGATTTCATTTCCGATTACGGCTCCCATTTTTTGGGTGTTGGCGACGTTAAAAACTTCCCAGCGGACCTGGAATTTGTGGCCTTCATGCGGCAGATCAAAAGATTTGCCCAAGCCCATGTCGAGCACCCAATAACCGGGAAGACGGAATACATTGCGTTCGCCGCTTTCGCCCGGATAAGGGTAGCGGAAACCGCGATAAGCTTCCAAAGTATTGCAGCCGAACAAACTACCCCCGCGTGTCGGGCAAGTTTTGACGTCTGCGGTGCGGGTTGCGTAGCTTTGGATAACCCAATTTGTCGTCCATGTCTGTGCTTCTGTGGGCGCCGAAATGGGAGGACCTGAGTTATATCGAAAAATTCCCGACAATTGCCAACCGCCCAGGAAGAGATCGGCAACTCTGTTAATGCTGCCAAAGACCGGTTCGCCGCGGCCGACCGGGACTTTAAAAATGGCGTTTGCATTGACTATATGGCGCATGTCGAAATCCGATGGAGCATAAAGATCTTGCTGCCGGAATGAATTGGTGATCGTGCCTGCACTGATAACACCCGCAGTTTGTAAACGCGATCCGTCATCTTGAGAGCTGGAATAAGTGTAATTAAAATCCGCAGTCAGCCGCGTTCCCAATCGTTGGCGGACGGTAAATGTTAGGCCTTGATAATCGGAGCGTCCGACCGAGCTCCACGCGCTGTAAGTTCCGTATTGAGGCTGATAGTAAATATGCTGTCCCGGAAAATTGCTCGACAACAGTGACAATCTGAGCTGAACGGTTGTCCAGTCCGTCGGTCTGCAGCTGCCCGCACCTCTGAACACCATTGAATAAACGGCCTGCGTTTGGTTGTAATTGTACGGGGATGGGGTTGTTATGCAAGGCGAATTGAACGACGAATTTATGATCGAAAACAAATCTGCCGGAAAAAGATTTGCGAAATAAGGAATTTGCTGGATCTCAGAAATGGGCGTGCCTTGCTGCCGCAGGATTTCCAATTGGGTCGCCGCCGTGTCCCAATCCATGCCTGATTGGGTATCGGTAAAATTGGCGATCTGCGCCGCGTCACGCGGGACGAGCAGATTGCGCGCTTTTCGCCCTAAATATGACGCTGAAACTATTAATTTGCCCGGCAGAGTGCGCTCATAGGTCAAACTCCAGCTGTAATTTATAGGTGCGACCAAATTCTCATCAAATCCGCCTTCGATCGCCGTCGGCCGATTTCGATTAGGTGCTTGGCGCGGAAAGGTCAGACTGGCCGTCGGGATACTAATTCCCGGTAAATTTCGGATCGATTGGTTAAATCCGGTGAAGAGAGGGGCGAGGTTATCGGTCAGGTCGTAAGTGTTTGGAGGAATTATCTGTGCCGACGCAAAGCCCAGGAGGTTATTAAAGTCAAACCGCACAGCTAACTGTTGGCCGAAATAATCGTTAGTTACGGCAAAACCTCCACGAATGACCGAGTCGTTATTGTGGCCAACCAGCTTGCCGAAAAGGTTTTCGCCGAAGTCCGGCGACCATGCAACGGCAATGCGCGGCTGAAAATTATTTTTGTCCCATTTGTATTGCGACGATCTGCCGTTCGCAGGACCAGAAAGGTCTAAGACAATCGGCTCGTTGTAAGGCGTGCCGTTGGCAGCGCCTTCAGCTCGGCGTTTCAAAATTTCGCTAAGACTGATAGTAGGTTTTGTTTCATAACCTTTTGCTTCATAAACCGGGCGGCTCAAACCGTAGCGCAACCCAGCTGTAAGAGTGAGATTCGGCCTGATCTTCCAAATATCCTGAAAATAAACATCGTATTCCTCGGTCCTGAAATCGCGCGGGTTCGGATCTCCAAATGGCTGCAGCGAACCATCTTGCCTGTAATTAAAATCTGCGCCATACGCGTTAAGCCGTCCGATAGACGCCGTCACCGCAGACAGAACACCCTGACTACTTGAATCGGCAATCCCATATCCAAAATTGTTTTGTATATATGTGTTGATCGATTCGGTGACAGAATTAACCGCATAGGCAAATGGAGCTGTCCGGGCAAAATCATATGCGCTGGCATAGTCGCTCTGGCGGTTGCTAACCAAGCGAATATTCGTTCCGAATTGAAAAGTATGTTTTTGCCGGATCAGAGAAACGTCGTCTGTGATGTTATGGACAGGTATGACACGCGAAAGGCTTCGCCGGAAGCGACGCGGATTGAACACGCCGCCGAAACTGATCGCGTTGTCCGTCGAATCGCCCTGATCGCTGGAAGCGTCGCGGGTCAAACCATACCGGAAACTGTTGACGAGATTACTATTGACAGTCCAGTTATGGCCGATGACGAAACCAAAAGGATGACTCCACAGCGTAAGCTGCGGTGTGTCAGGATAGGCTGGCGCCGACGAGGCTGTATCGCTAATATGATTTGCGCGTAAAAATACCTGTTGTTTTGCCGAAAGATTAAGATCCAACCGGAAAACGTTGGAATTATTCTTTATTCTATTATCAGCGTTAAAGCGGAAACCGCCTGTGTTATAGCCGTCGCCGATCTCAAAACTATTTGCCGGATAGCGGCGGGCTGCATCGGCAAAAACCGCCAGAGCTGCGGGATTGCAGCCGTTTGTAGCGGGAAAAATTCTATAGATGCGCGAGCAGTTGAGCGACCCGATCTGCACGGTATTCGTCGTGGTCCGAAAGCGAATAATGCCTTGCCCCAAATTTGGCAGCGGCACGGTGCGCAGAACGGTTTGGCCGCGCGTCATTCGCTCGCCTTCGTAGCTGTAAAAAAAGAAAATGCGATTTTTCCAAACCGGGCCGCCGAACGCTCCGCCGAAGACATTCCGGTCAAATTTTGGCCGTTCGACGCCGGACCGATTGTTAAAAAAATCATTCGCCGTCCATCCGGTTCGCCGTCCGGTCAAAAAGAGCGCCCCGCGAAGCTGGTTTGTTCCGCCTTTTGTGACGAGCGAAATTTGAGCCCCCGATGAACGTCCCTGAGCCGCATTGGGATTGGTCGTCGTCACGCGAAATTCTTCGAGCGCCTCGGAGTTGAGGCGTAAAACCGGATTGAATATATCGTTTGTCTGGGCTTGATTGATATCGACGCCGTCAAGCGTAATATTCGCCTGATCGCTCCGTCCGCCGGCTACATAACCAGTTCGCGTAACACCCGGCTGAAGGGTCAAAAGATTGATAACATTGCGAGCCTCGATCGGGAGCTGCGTGACCTGGGATGAAACAAAAGTGTTTCCGATTGTCGCGTCCTGAGTATTAAGCAATGCTTCGGCGGAATTGATCCGCACATCGACTGTTTCGCGAATGTCGCCGACCAGTAAAAGAACGGAAACTTCAGTCGGCGTATCAACCAGAGCCTTAACATCAGTTCCAATGAATTTTTTGAAGCCGTTCATTTCGACTTCCAAACAATAAACTCCGGGCTGGATACCCGGAAAAATAAAAGCTCCGTTCAGATTAGCCGTCACCGTTCGTGAGAATCCTTTTTCAGTATTCAACAACTTCACGGCCGCGCCAACGATAGCTTGTTTTTGTTGGTCGAAAACAGTGCCGGTAATCGACGTTGTTCCGGTTTGAGCAAATGCGTTTGTTTTGAAAAGTACGGAGAGAACAATTAACAATAAGAAGATTTTGATTTTTAAGTGATAGGAATTCATTATTGTTTTGCCTGCCGCAAAATCCGACGACAAACTTATTTCAGCCCGACGCGCGCGGCCAGATCGGTAAATCGCGGGTCATCGCGGATAGCATCGAGACGCGGGTCAACCTTAAGAAAGGCGATCCATATCTCGCGTCCGGCTAACGATCTTTCCAGATATTCAAACGCTTTATCCTTCATGCCCATTTGGGCATATCCCGCGGCGCCGTGAAAATAAACCTTACTACTGTCTTCAGGCCTTTTGTCATAAACGCGTCTAACGCCAAGCCAGCCTTCTGCCTGAAAACCCGCTTTAATATCCTGAACGGTTTTTTCGTCCGTTCCCCATCTGACCATAAGTTTTTTCCACACATCAAATGCCTCAGCTTCATTACCTGAGAGCTCTAAATCTGTAACGAGTGTCATATACGCGAGCCCAAAATCCTCATCCATTGTTAAAGTCCTTCGAAATTGAGCAATCGACTCAGTATAACGCCGGGCAAAATGGAGTGAGATCCCATAAGAATACTGGCTCCAAAGGGATGCAGGATCAACGTCAACGGCCGTAATACCTTCCGCGACCGCTTCGTCATGACGGCCCTGACTACTGAGATAACGGGCATAGGTCTGATGAGCCAGTGCAGAATTGGGATCAAGTTCGACGGCGAGTTTGCATTCACGTTCCGCTCCGTCAAAATCATATTCATAGAACAGTTTGTTTTCGCATAACATGCTGTGTGCATCGCCCGAGGTTGGGTCCAGAGTCAGCGCATTATTAATCGCCTCCATCGATTTCTGATACTGCTCCAAGCGATTGGTGTTACGGCCGGAATTACCCATTCTTCGGTGCATAAGAGCCAATCCCGACCATGCCTGGGCATAATTCGGGTCAAGCCGGATTGCCTGCTCAAATCTTTGAATAGATTCTTGAGGTTCTAATCTGCCGTAAATTCCCTGCAAATAGAGCCGATATGCTTCCTCATTTCCAGTGCCGCGTTTTACCGCCGCACTGGTCGAAGTTTTGCCAAACCGCGCCAATAGGCTGTTTCCGATCTCTCCCGCGATAGCGTCCTGCATCTTAAACACGTCGCCTACGTCTTTTTCGCTCTTATAGGTTTCTTCGATCTGGCCGCTCGACACATTGGTCAGTTGGGCGGTAATGCGGATTTTCCCGCCCGCCAACTGGTAATTTGAAGCGAGAACGTAATCAACCTGCTGTTCGCGTCCGGCGGCCAGTGCGTCCTGATCGATGCCCGAATATTTACGCGTGGCGCTCAATTCCCGGACCGTCAGAATTTTTGCGGATCCAATTTTGTAAATCAACGAGTCTGCAATGCCAAATTCATATATCGGCTCGTGATTCTCGTCTGTAAGCGGCCTCACGGGCAAGACCGCGATCGATTTGGATTGTGCGGAATTTGTGCCCGTGCCCCGCCAAAAATTGAATGAAAGGATAAGAAGCAGAGAAATAGCTGTCGCAAAACCAACGACGAAGAATACGACCCGCGTCAGTCTTTTCTGCTCGATTACCGGATCAGGCGGCGGAATTTGAACGGCGACTTCGGCGCTCTCATCGACATCGATGGTGTCGGGAAACTCTTCGTCAGCCCGAGGCGCTTTTTCCAATTTATCGGCATGCCGCTCCGTAGGTTGGCGGTCTTCCTTAACATTTGCCACAAAACGATAGCCTTTCGTCGCAACTGTTTCGATAAACTTATTTCCGTTCTCATCTTCGCCTAGAGTTTTGCGAAGGGTGTGAATGATCCTCGCAATATTGGCCTCCTCGACAAACGAATCGGCCCACACCTGTTTTAGCAGTTCATCCTTTTCAACCAGATGTCCGCTCTGCGCAACCAGCACTGCGAGCACGTCAAAGGCCTTCGGTGTGAGCGGGACAGGCGAATTACGGTGAAGTAACTGTCGCTCCCCGACATTGAGCCGGAACGATTTAAAGCGGAAAAATTGTTTCTCTTCGCCGTTCAAATTGAACTCCGAGAAATTTAGGAGAAAACTAGGATAATTTTCCAAAGACATTTCAACCCCCAACACTCTAGCATGTGATCGCACGGTGCTAAATGTCGGTTGGTCAACAACTTTGGGTGAATCTCAATTTCGTCCATTATAGTATCACAGCCGACACTGCACCGGGCAAAAAAATGAGAAATCTGAACAACAATTTTGGCTGGACTTCGCCTGTAAACCTTAGAGCAAACATGAACATGCCGGATGTCAAGGTCGGAGCCGTATTCCAAAAAATGACTAGATATTTACTCAATAGCAAAAAAAAAGGAGAAAAATGTATGAATACCAAAACAAGAAAAGCTAAATGCACAAGTGCAGTGGTTCTGGCCGTTGCTTTTATGCTCGTGTTCGTATCGTCAGCGAAGGCTGACGCAGTTTCCGATTGGAACGCAATCGCCGTGCAGGCCGTAGTTACAGCCGCTCGTCCGGGGCCGTCCGGCATCCTTGACATTGCAATGGTGCAAGCTGCTGTTTATGATGCCGTTCAGGCCATCGAAAAAGAGTATGAACCCTATTACGCCGATATACCCGGAGCTACCGGCTCGCCGATAGCAGCTACCGCCAAGGCATCTCACGACGTGCTTGTCAGCCGCTTTCCGGCACAGACGGCGGCCCTCGACATTGCCTATCAAAACTATCTGCTCGCCAACGGAATTCCCGACACCGATCCCGGAATAGCGGTTGGCGCAGCTGCGGCAGCCTCGATCATCGCCCTGCGTGCATGCGACGGCAGTTTTCCAAGTCCCGCGCCTCCGCCATTCATCGGTGGAACAGGGATCGGCGTTTGGCGGCCTACAGGACCGGCAAACTTGCCGATGACGCCCGGGCCATGGCTCGGCCGTGTTACTCCTTTTGCTCTGAACAGGCCTACACAATTTCGCTCATCCACGCCTCCGGCCGTTACCAGCCAAAAATATGCGAGGGATTATAACGAGGTCAAATCTTTGGGGTCATTGACGGGCAGTACGCGGACACCTGAGCAGACCGATCAGGCACAATTTTGGGCCGGAAATTATCCGGTGATGATGAACAAGCTGGTCAGGGACCTTTCTGACGCAAATGTTGATAATATCTTTGACAGCTCACGATTATTTTTCCTGGCTAACCTGTCCATGGCGGATACGA
>JANMDA010000150.1:0-10901 GCA_031376085.1 Chloracidobacterium sp. | reverse complement strand
TCCATTTTGCATCGGGCAGGTCGAACGTATATTCAACGTTTGGATCGCTAAACGAAACTCCCTGTGCAAACATCGAAACAGCCGTCAAAGCCACGCTCAGGCCGAAGAATAAACTAATCTTGATTAAACGTGATCTCATTGTTACCTCTTGAAGTTCGATGCCGCGAGTATTTTAGCGTAATTTCGGTGAAATATCGACACTTTTTAGATGAGATCGCTCACACAATTGTTGTCCTGTCGGTATTTGTTCGCCATTTCCAGCGACGCCAACGTCTAATTGGGCAGGAAGATATTTTTTGCGAGGCAAACGAACAATGAATAGATGCTTTTCTCTGATACATAAATTTACGGCTACGGCGGCCATATTTACGATGCTTGCGCCTTTATCGATTATCCGTGCGGGCGGCACATCGAGCACCAAAACGCTGACCGAGGAACAAAAGATCATGCATGTGCTGAATCGGCTCGGTTTTGGAGCGCGTCCCGGCGATGTTGAAAGGGTAAAGGCAATTGACCTTCAAAAATATATCGATCAGCAATTAAATACTTTAACGATTGAAGATTCGGCTGCGGAAAATAAAGTAAAGAATCTCGACATTTTTAATATGTCCACCGCCGAGCTGTTTGCAAAATATCCGAATCCTGGAGTACTGCTCAGGCAGCTTGAGGGCGGTAAGCGAAATCAGGCAATTGCTCAAAATCAAGATAAACCGATAACACCCGCGAACGGCGAGCAGCAGGATCCGAACGCAATGACGCGGGCCGATCAACGCGAACGGCGCGAAAAAATTCGTGACCTTTATTCTAAATACGATCTAAAACCCGCAGCGCAAATCATTCCGCAGGTTGCGGCTAATCGGATTCTTCGGGCCGTTTATTCCGAGCGTCAATTGCAGGAAGTGATGGTCGATTTTTGGCAGAATCATTTTAATGTTTTTGCCGGCAAGGCCGCCGTTCGATGGTATATACCGAGCTACGAGCGCGATGTGCTTCGCAAAAATGCGCTAGGTAATTTCAAGGACCTTCTTGTCGGAACGGCTCAGCATCCGGCGATGCTTTTCTATCTCGACAATTTTGAATCCGTCTCACCAAACGCGCAGATGCCGGGCAATGGTCAGAACGGACAACGCTTGCAGCAATTGATGCGAAACGGAGGTCAGATCACGCCGCAAATGCGCGAGCGTATTCGCGAACGAACGGGCACGAACGATGCGCAGATCGACCAGCGTATCAAAGAGATGCGCGACAATCCACAGCCGGCTCAGCAGCGGCAAAAGCGCGGCATCAATGAAAATTATGCCCGCGAATTGATGGAGCTTCACACGCTCGGAGTAGATGGCGGATACTCGCAAAAGGACATTATCGAGGTTGCCAAGTGCTTTACCGGCTGGACGATTGCCGATCCACGCGGCTACCGTCGTGCCGCTGCATCGATGATCGAGGGAACCGAAGATAAACGCATCGGACGGCTTCAGCGATTGCAGGGCGTGCCGGACAACGTCGATAGCGGTGAATTTTATTTCAATCAGCGATGGCACGAGGGCGGAGCTAAAACCGTTCTCGGCCAAAAGATCGACGAAGGCGGCATCAAAGACGGGCTTAAAATCCTCGACATTCTTGTCAACAGTCCAGTGACGGCAAAATCCATCGCCCGCAAGCTGGCTGTAAAATTTGTCAGCGACACGCCTGACGATGGCCTGGTTTCGCGAGTCGCCGATGCTTTTCACAATTCGAAAGGCGATATAAAAACGACTCTAAGAGCGTTATTCACCGACAAAGAATTCTTCTCACCTGAAAACTATCATGCAAAAGTAAAATCTCCATTCGAACTAGCAGTAAGCTCGATCCGTGCGCTCGGCGCCGACACCAACGCAAGTCCGGCAATGATTGCAATGCTCAATAAATTGGGCGAAGTGCCGTATGGTTATCAGGCTCCGACCGGCTATCCCGACACGGCCGAAGATTGGGTAAATACCGGAGCTTTGCTCGAACGGTTAAATTTCGCAGTCGCGATCGCGAGCAATCGCATTCCCGGAACACACGTCGATCTGAAATCTTTCGAATCAAAAGATAAAGCTCAGATACTGGACAAGGCTGTTGCAGCGCTCCTCAACGGTGAACTCTCGGCGGGAACAAAAGCGATCTTGCTCAAGCAGATCGAACAGCCTCTGCCGGAAGTAAAAGCTGGAAGCGAGTTAGGCGATTCAGGCCTGGAAGTGCCGAATATGCGTGGTGCCGGGCAGCAAGGCGGCATGAATCGACAGGCCCGTCTACTCAATCCGTCGGGCAATCCTGAGGTTTTCAAAATTGTCAGCCTTGTACTCGGAACGCCTGAATTTCAGCGGCAATAGGTCAGCTTCTCCTGCCAATTGTAAATGGCTTTATTAGAGCTACGCCTGCAACAAAGCCGCCGATGTGAGCAGCGTACGCCACACCACCGCCGCCCGATGGCGAGAGATAGCCGAGAACAAGTTGGTAAACGATCCATATCCCGATCGCGACGAATGCTGGAACCGTCGTCACGAAATTAAATATGATCGCCCTCACATTTCGTCTCGGAAACAAGAGAATATACCCGCCGAGAACACCTGAGATCGCACCTGAAGCACCAAGCATTGGAATGATCGAATCAGGCCCCATAATTATCTGCGCCACAGCGGCGGCAAGGCCGCAGAGAAGGTAAAACGCGAGATAACGGACATGGCCGATAGCATTTTCCAGATTGTCGCCAAAGATGAACAGGAACAACATATTGCCAAAGATATGCATTATGTCGCCGTGCATGAACATCGAGCTGAGAAAATTGAAATATACGGGCAACGGCGTTGCGAAATGTTGAATTTCGGCAGTATGTCCAAGGGAATCGCGAAGGATCTGTATACCTGAAAGATCAACGCCGGTGGTAATTTCCTTTGGAACAAGAGCGAAGGCATTTGTAAAAGTTTCGTTGCTGCCAAGCTGCTGCAACAGCAAAAAAACGAGGATATTTATGCCGACGATCGCGTAATTTACGATCGGCTGAATGCGTCTGTCCGAATTGTCGTCACCAATAGGAAACATAGGTTTCGATTAGTCGATCCCGGCCTTTTCAGGCGTCTGAAGCAGTTCATATCCCTCGCTGCGCGCGACAAAAGTCGCTGCTGTAATGTCGCCGACGACATTCAAGGTTGTTCGGCACATATCAAGAATGCGGTCGACGCCCAGAATTATCGCGATCAACGCCGGATCTATATTTATCATCGCCAAAATGCCGATAATAAAAGGTATCGAACCTGACGGAACGCCCGCCGTGCCGATGCCGCCGAGTATCGCCATATAAACCACCATTAACTGCACGCCAAACGTCAGATCGGCGCCTGCAAGCTGCGCTATAAACAAAACCGTGACGCCCTCGTAAAGCGCTGTGCCATTTTGATTTGCAGTCGCTCCAACTGTGAGAACAAAACTGTTTATTTCTTTTGGAACGCCAAGATTTTCTTCGGAAATACGCAGCGCCGTCGGTAAGGTTGCGTTCGACGATGAAGTGGAAAACGCAGTCACGATAACTGTCCAAACCCGTCGAAAAAAGTCGAGCGGACTCAGCTTAGAAAGCAGCCAAACTGACAACGAATATACGCCAAAGAAATGCAGTCCCAGACCGAGGAGCACGGTTACGACGAACCACGCGAGCGAACTGAGCAGCTCGATGCCAAAGACAGCGATGTTATTAAACAGCAGACACGCGACCGCGAACGGCGCGAACTTCATTATGATGTCGATGATCTTGGATGTGATAGCAAAGAGCGATTCCATGACGCCCACAAAGGGCGCCGACACCGGTGCCGGCAACAGAGTGATCGCGATGCCGATGATGAGTGCGAAAAACATGATGTGTAACATGTTCGGATTTTCGCCTGAGATCGAGTTGAAGACGTTTTTTGGAACTATGGTTTTGACCGCCTGCATCAACGGCGAATCTGATTTAGCCGAGTCGGCGGCTTTTTTCTGAGCCTCAGTCGCCGTAGCAGCACCGCTGCTGAATTTTTCTTTGAGCTGCGCCGCAATCTCCGGGCTTATGCGCTCACCCGGACGGATCGTATTCGCAAGCCCAAGACCGATCGCGACCGAGATCGTGGAAATAACAAGGCAATAAGCGAAAGATTTCAGCCCGATGCGGCCGAGTTTGCGGATGTCGCCGATGCCCGCAACTCCGACCACAAGCGATGAAAAAACCAGCGGCACGACGATCATTAGCAGCAGGTTTAGAAAAAGTGTGCCGATCGGCTGCGTGACGTTCGCTATAGTCCACGCAACGTTTGCATTGTCGCCGCCAAGAACTCGATTAGCTGCAAGGCCGCCGATCACGCCAACAAGCAGACCCATCAAGATTTTTGTGTGCAGGGCGAGACCTCGTGGTTTATCAGGTGTTTTGTCATCCAGATCGGTCGCCAACTCACGGTCATATTGATCGGATGGAATCTGCTGATTGTCATTTTCGCTCATTTTGGCGGGCTCCTTGGTAAATAAAACGAGATTTTGTGTGAGTTTAGCAGAAGTATTGAGATTTTTGTATTTTTGTTACGATTAAGAAACCGATGTTTGAGTCCATTCACTTCATTTCAAAAGGCCGCGCAACAACAAATGCTTCAAAGTCTGAGGTTTTGGGAAAATTGCGGGCCATTGTTGGTAAGGAAAATGTTGTTATTGATGCCGAAAAGGTCGAGCCGTATGGTGCGGATGCGGTAAAAGAGAAATTTCCGCCTGAGGCAGTTGTTTTTCCCGAAACGACGGAGCAAGTTGTCGAGATATTAAAACTTGCAAACGAATATTTGTTTCCGGTGACGGCGCGCGGCGGCGGCGTTGGCTATACGGGTGGAGCCGTTCCGGTTGACGGCGGCATTGTCGTCGGCACCGACCGGATGAACAAGATCATCGATATCAGCGTTGATGACCTCTACGCCGTTTGTCAGCCGGGTATTAGGACAATCGAATTGCAAGAAGCTGTTACAAAACATGGGTTGATGTTCGCTCCCGATCCGGCAAGCTACAAGAACAGTTTATCGGCGGCAACATTGCCGAAAATGCAGGCGGCATGCGAACGCCAAAATACGGCGTGACAAAGCATCACGTTCTTGGCCTTGAGGTTGTAACTGCTACGGGCGAGATCATTCACACAGGTGGAAAGACGGTGAAAAATGTCGTCGGTTTCGATCTGACTGGTTTGATGTGCGGTTCGGAAGGAATGCTCGGCATTATTACAGAAGCAACCTTGAAACTACTCCCGATACCAGAAGCCACCTCAACTGTGCGGGCAAATTTTCGCACGATGGAAGAGGCTTGCAAGGTGCTGACAAAATTCACGCCTGAGGGTTTGCTACCGATGGCGATGGAGGTCATCGACAAATTTTGCATTGAGGCCGTCGAGGGCAACTTTGCATTTGGCCTTTCGAAAGATGCCAAAGCCATTTTGCTTGTGGCGGTTGATGGATCAAAAGAGGAAGTAAAGAAGAACGCCAAGACCATAGAGCGGATAATTGGCGAAAATGGCGGCTTTGACATTCTGCGTGCGCAAAGCAAGAAAGACGAAGACAAGCTGTGGGATGTTCGTCGTGCAATCTCACCGAGTTTGATGAAATACGGCACGCTTAAGATAAATGAAGATGTTGTGGTGCCGCGTTCAAGAGTACCTGAGCTTGTCGCAAAGATCGAAGAAATTGGCAAACGGCACGACACCTTCGTAGCTAATTTCGGCCACGCAGGTGATGGCAACATTCACGTCAATTTTATGTGCGACCGCGAAGATCAGGCTTCGATAGAACGCGCCCGCAAATGTGTCGCGGAAACTTTCCGCCTTGCGGTCGATCTCGGCGGAACGATCTCAGGCGAGCACGGCATCGGCTATGTCAAGGCTCCGTATCTCAGCTACGCTATCGACAAACCAACGCTTGAGATAATGAAGCAGATAAAAAAAGTTTTTGACCCAAATGGCATCTTGAATCCGGGGAAAATGTTCGCTGAATAACCTATATTGATTATAGATTATATTATGACTAAATTGGAATTTATAGCTCGGCAGTTTGGAAAGGCTCAGAATAAGAGATACGAACACTATGTAGTTACTCGAATCTGGCATCTTCTCCAGGACCTAGACATTAAATGTATCACTCAACAATATGTAAGCCGGCCAGATCGCAAGCGGGCAATGACCGATCTATATTTTCCACAAATCGGATTGCATGTTGAAATCAACGAACCACATCACATACCCAGGGCAGACCTTGATAAAGCGAGAGAGAAGGACATTATAAATGCGACCACCCATCGGTTTATGAATGTGATATTGGTTTAGACTTTTGTATTGAGAAAGTTAATGCTCAGATTGATGAAATAGTTTTGTTAATTAGTAACGAAGTTAAGGCCGCGCGTGCAGCAAATCGCTTTAAAGAATGGGATATTGAAGCCGAGCAAAATCCACAAACTTATATTACAAATGGTTATATAGATGCATCGGAAGATGTTGCTTTTCGAACGATGGCTGACGCAGCAAGTTGCTTCGGACGCGACTATAGCCGAGGATTACAAATGTCCTATATCTTTCATCCAACTGAAAGCACCAAACGTTTATGGTTTCCAAAATTCTATGAAAATGAAGAATGGAGCAATCAGATTTCCGGCGATGAAGTAACGATCACAGAGTTTAGCAAGATTCCTGAAAAGTTCCGCGACATATTGACAGATGTATGGCTGAAAAAACAGAAAGCCGATTAGTATTTGCTCGCGTTAAAAGTCCCTTAGGCGACGTGATGTATCGTTTCAAAGGCGAGTATAAACTTGACCGGGAAACCACAAATTATCAGAACGGTGTGATACACCGAAGAATCAAAACCCGTGTCAAAACCTATTCAACTTTAAGCAAGTCAAAATGATGACATATGGATCGATCCTCCGTTGTTGGACGGTTGTTATTTTTTCGACGCAGATTTTGCGAAATAACCCTGCCGGTGCGTGACTTTTATTTTGTCTTTTTGCAGTTGAGAATTTGTCAGTTGTATCTCGATCTTTCGGTATGAGCCGTCGCGGGCCTGATTCGCGGGCTCGTAGGCGAGCAGATATTGCGAACGCATCTCTTCCTGAATTTGCGCAAATGCGTCGCGCAGCTCGCGTTCGTCGCGCGGAAAATAGGCACGGCCGCCGGTGCGTTCGGATAGCTTATTAAGCGACCCTTTATCGACACCGTTGTAAAAGTTATCTCCGATGCCGACGGAATAAATGATCGCCTCAGACCGCAATGCGGCCTGAACGGCCTCGTCGAGTTTCTTCTTTCCAAAGGTATTGACGCCGTCGGAGAGCAATATGATCGCCCGACGCGTTCTTTCCGGTGCGGGGCCAAGTATCTCATCAGATGTAACCCAGATCGCGTCCCAGATCGCGGTCGAGCCTTGCGTGGAGTCTCCTGAAATCGGCGGCGTCCCTGTCGACACTCCTCCACCGATGTAACCCGCTGGCGGAATGACCCGCACACGCTCTACAGAGCGTCGCAGCCTTGCCAAGTTATTCGTCATTCCTTGTTCGAGAGTCGATTCGCCGGTGAATGAGATCACAGCAACCTCATCTTTTGACGGCCTGACGACCGTCTCCAAAAACGATATGGCGGCCGCTTTTTCCTCCGGCAGGGTGCGTTCCTGAGACATGCTTACATCGATCAAAATGGCTAGGCTAAGCGGCAGATCGACTTGGCGCGAAAAAGCCGTGATCTCCTGCGGCTTTCCGTCTTCGAAAATCTTTACATCTTCCTGCTTGAGGCTCGTCAGAAGCCTGCGATTTTTGTCCTGGGCCGTAAACAAAACGTTCACGACATCGGTATCGACCTTGATGACCTCATCCTCATCTATTGGCGGCGGTGTAGGTGTTATCGCAGGAACTTTTGCAGGCGGATTTGGCGGAGCCTGCTGAGCGTCTGCCACAGAAACACCGATCGACCCAACGAGCATAAAAGCCGCTGTCAAAAAAGCAAAGTACCGAATTCGCGATAACAACATTTGTAAAAACTCCTACTTCAAATTGTCCTTAACGGCCCGATAGCTCGTCTTAGTGCGGATCTTGTATTTGCCAGCCTTTTCCTTATCAGTAAACCTGACCTCGATCTTGCGCGTCCGTCCGTCAAGATTTTGATTTGCTGGACGGTAGGTGATGAGGTATTGCGATTTCAATTCTTCCGATATTTTCTTGAACGCCCGTTCCAGTTCCAGCATCGCCTTATCTCCTCCAACCGGAAAAAAAGCCTCGCCGCCGGTGTCTTCGCAGAGCTGCATCAATAGCTTGTCGCCTTTGTCCTTGACCATTCCCGCCTCTATGCCCGGAACAGTTCCAAGAAATCCGGCCCTTGTAGAGATGCCGAATATTGTCGTTTCGGTTCGCTGGGCAATGTCGATAGCGTCTTTTAGCTCGGCACGGCTGAATGTATCATCGCCATCGGTTATGACGACAATTACCTTTCGACCGGGAACACTGCGAAGCTTTTCGTCCGCAAACTGCCATACCGCGTCGTAAAGAGCGGTTTGAGAACCTGTCTTGTTAACTTTATCAATAGCCTTTTGGAGCAGATCAAGCTTATCGGTAAAATCCTGCCGCAGCATGATCTCGTGATCAAACGTCATGAACGCGCCTTTATCTTTGCGCAGCTGGATCACGGTGTAGAGGAAATTCGCAGCCGCTTCTTTTTCAAATTTCAATTTTCCGGCTGTAGAAGGAGACGTATCCATCAAAACACCGACATATACAGGTGGATTTGTCTTATCTGAAGAGAAAAATGTAACTTCCTGCTGCACCCCGTCCTCAAAGATTTGAAAATCGCCCCGCGTGAGACCGATGATCAGATCTTTCTTTTGTGTTACGGTAACCGGCAGCCGAACCTCAAAAATTTTTGTTGTCCCGGAATCGTCGGAAACAGGCGGAGTCGGCGTAGCTTTTTGAGCAGAAATCGCCGCCGCAAAAACGAGCGATAAAAGAATAAGCTTGAGTGATGTAAGACCGAACGAACTTTTCATAAACGACAATGCAAGTATGCTGAACAGACGTATATTTTCGATGCCAAACGGCTGGCGCCTGTTGTCCAGATACAATTCGAGAGTATAACAAAGTAAGTGGTCAGTGGTGAATCATGAGTGGGAGCTAAAGTGCTTACAGAGCCTTCAAAACCCAGCCTTTTGGATCAATCAAAGGCGGGGGGCCGGTGAATGAAATGGTTGCTTTGCCGTCTTTCATCTCAATGCGTTGGATCTTGCCATTTATCTCGACATCTATGGGCATTGGGAACGGCATATTGTCTGGAGTTTCCCAACTGAGGCTAAGAACGCCTGATGTGGCGGTGCCGACCGCGGAAGTGCCGAGCCTCGGCAATTTGGGTTGGCGCAGATAAAGCTCAAAGAACCACTCTAGCTTCATTCCCGAATCCTGCTCGGCGATTGTTAGAAAATCATCGGTATTTACCAGTCTGGTCTGACGGCCGTCTGTGTAGGTTTCCATTTCTTTTGTTGGATATGCCATGTGGTGGAGGGATTTGAAAAAGGCTTCGTCGCCGATCAGATACCGCAAACTGTGCAGGATAAGCGCGCCTTTGCCATATATATCCCCGTCGCCTTTTGTGTATTCGGGCGCGGCCATATAGACCTGATAGGCGATCTTTGGCTCGCGCGGAGCGACCGGCTGCATGTTGCGGGTGTGTTTTGCCCGTTCCTGCATAGCTTTGAAATACGCTTCGGGGCCGTGCAGATATTCCTGGTAAAGCGTGTCCATGTAGGATTGAAAGCCTTCGTGTATCCAGAAATCGCGCCAGTCGGATGCCGTAACCAGATTTGCCCAGTATTCGTGGCCGAATTCGTGAAGAAGCAATCCGTCAGTTCCGTCTTTATCGTATTTAAACTCGTTGCCGTAAGCAATATTGGTCGAGTGTTCCATGCCCAAATGCGGCGTCTCGACTATGCCGACCTTTTGCGAGCGGAAAGGATACGGGCCGAGATATTTTTCGTAGTATGCGAGGTATTTCTTCTGCTCGGCGATCAAACCGGCGCTTTTTGCAAAATCTTCCGGCAAAACGTAAAAAACTATCGGCAGCATGTCGCCCGAAATAGACTTATATTTGTCCTCGATCATTTTGTATGGCGCGGCGTTGAAAACGATCGAGTAATTCGCGATCGGGTTTGTCATCCGCCAATTGTAGGTCGATGTTCCGCCGTTATTTTTCTTAACGCCTTCCAATTTGCCTGGGCCAGTAGCGATAAGCGGATCGGGAACTGTTATATGCATTGCCGTTATCGCCGGTTTATCGGAGGGATGATCTTTACACGGAAACATAAGATCGGCGCCGTCATTTTGCAACGCGACCGATATCCAATCCGATCCGTCCGCCGTTTTGCTCCAAATAAAGCCGCCTATCCAAGGAGGTTTTGGAGCTACACGCGGCATTCCGGAATAAGTGATGCTCGTTTTTATCTCCTCGCCGATCTGTTTCGTCATAGGAAACCAGATCCATATCTTGCCCTCTTTGCGCTCGAATTTCAGGTTACGCAAGCCGTCGGTCAATTTGCTGATCGTATAAGGCAAATCGAGATCAAGTACGATGACATTGGTAGGAATGACTGTTTTCGCAGTCATTACTGTTGTGCCCGAGATCAACTTGGCCCTTGGATCGACGTTCAGCGTTATGTCGTAACCTTGGACATCAAAAACAGCCTGCTCGAACATCAGCAGCCCGCCGGTATCAGTCGGACGCGAGCCAAGATCGCGTTGAGCAAAAGCAGAGACTACAAACAGTATTATGAGAATCGGCGAAATTAATTTATTCATAGATTTTGTTAATAAATTCAACCACCAGATGACGCAGTTGGTTCTGACTCGTAATCCATATCAAGCGTCATTCTGTA
>JANMDA010000133.1:0-5112 GCA_031376085.1 Chloracidobacterium sp. | reverse complement strand
CCGTGAACGACGCCTCGCAACTTTGCCGCAGTATGAAATTGCTGTTTGACCAAAATCTGTTTTGGCGAATGCCGCAGAAATTAGCCGATCTTTATCCTGAGAGCCAACACGTCCGACACGAAAAAAGCCCTTCTTGTTCTGCCGATTTAATCGTTAAGTTGAATCGAACCGATCAAATTTCTAAAGGCTGAGCTGTAATTGTAAGACTCGTCATCGGGCACGACGGTGATGGCGTAGAATAGTGAGCCGTTTCTGAGTTGGGTTGTGTAAATATTTACGATCTCGATGCGGTTCGTGACGGGCGAGCGTCCTGAGAGCGATGTCAAATTTCCCTGACGGCCATCAATATTGGTACGCGAAACTTGGCCTCGACGGCTAAGGTAATTATTGTCCTGCAGAACGTTGTTAACATATTCCTGCGTGTCGCTCGCCAATTCCCTTGATTTGCCGCTGAAAGTACCTGTCATCACGCCGTGCGTTATTCCTTGCTGGCCGTAGGCCCCTTCGGGAGCGAAGGCAATGTCATTCTGTCCGGGCAGATCGACCCAGTTCGAAGGCACGTTGAGCGTCAGCCAGTTTGCTCCCGAATATGAACGCGTTCGCGTAGACGGAAGCTGGACAGTGTTTGAATACCGTCCGTTTGCTGCCGGCACCTGTGAACTTTGTCCCTGAGATCCTTTTTCGATCTCGGCCATCGATCTTGCCTTTGGCATTGCGCGGAATTTGGACTGCGTTCGTTCGAAATCGCGTGTGATCTTGATCGGCGGATTTTGCGAAATTCTCAGGGACTGTGCCTCGCGGTTTATCTTTTCGTAACGATTGCCCGGATCAGGATGGCTGCTGAGCCATTCGGGGCCGCGGCTGCCGCCTTGCTGCTGGATCGTCCGAAATACATTTGCAAGATCGCGCGGGTCGTAACCCGCAGTCGCCATTATTCGTGCGCCGAGTATGTCGGCTTGCGACTCATATTCGCGGCTGTATTTGGTCATCCACGCCTGCGCCCCGAGCATTCCTAATTGTGCTCCGGTCTGGCCGCCTAGAATGGCTCCTCCAAGAATAAGCCCGATGGTCCCAAGCGTGTTTTTTGCGCTTCCCTGTTTTGTCGCCTGAGCGGTGGCGTGCCGAAGCGCGACATGGCTCAATTCGTGGGCCATGACGCCAGCAAGTTCGCCTTCGTTATGTGCGGCTTCAATCATTCCGCGATTGATATACATCGGGCCGCCGGGCAGCGCGAAGGCATTTAAGTCGCTGGCGTTTACCCATTTGAAACGGTAATTGAATTCCGAGTGCCTGAATTGCGCCGGTATGGAATTCGACAGGCGCTGGCCGACGCGCTGGATGTATGAAGCCGCGTCCTGGTCATTTATCAGCGGAAATCTTTTTTCCACCTCGGCGGCCGCCTTGTTGCCCTCGGTGACGTCCGTCTGAATAGGGTATTTATTTTTTGGGGCAGTTATTTGAGTCTGCTGGGCGATAACCGCCATTGGCAAAAGCCACATTGTCGCAGCCAGTGCCGCGACCGCAATTCGTTTGCTAAATGCAATATTATTCATAGATACTCCGATCGTTTAACGATTTTAATGCTCACTGCCTCCAATTACAAAGGCGGTGAGCGGTCAGGGCATAAGATGAGTTTCCCGATAACGCGGGTTCGCCGTAAAGCGCGTCGCGGCAATATTATCAAAATTATCAAAATGTTAACAAAATGTTACAAGCCGCAGTCGATTTACCGCAGTTAACAAAGATTTAAGTAAAATGTAACGATACCGACGCAGGCCATTGAATATAATCGTGCGAAGCGCTTTATGAGCGAGATTCTGCACAGTGCAATGTTCGGGAATGTTCAGGAAGGTTTTGCCGTATCAAACCCGGACGCCATGGAAGATCGTGAAAAAAATGAGCAGCTCGACATGCTGCGTGACAAGATACTGCTTCTCGGCGGCAAGACCGAAGATGCCGTTCACCGGGCATTGCGGTCATTGACAGAGCGAAACAGTAGTCTGGCTAAAAGCGTTTGCGAGGACGACGAGCAGATCGACCAGATGGAGCTTGAGATCGACCGTCTTTGTGTAGAAATTCTCGGCTCACAGCGTCCGGCCGAACACGATCTGCGGCTTGTGGTTTCGGTGGCAAAGATCACTCCGATATTGGAGCGCATAGCCGATCACGCGACGAGTATTGCCGAGACGGCCATAATTTTGAATAACGAGCCGCAGATCGACAGCTATGTCGATTTCTCGCTTATGGGCGAGATGGCGGCAGAGATGCTTCGCGAAGCGCTTAATGCGTTTACGTCCGAGGATGCTGCGGCGTCGAGAGAGATAATTGCCCGCGATAAGACGCTTGACAGGACTTACGGCCGGGTTTTTGACGGCCTGATCGAAACGCTCGCTCAAAATTCGGCAGCGGCGAACGGTGCGGCCCGGCTTCTCTTTGTCGCCAAACATATCGAGCGAATAGGCGATTATGTAAAGGATATTTGCGAGCTGAATGTTTATTTGACCGAGGCTGTGTTTATCAAACACGGCGCGCATGATTAAGAAGCCTTGGCAAGATAGACAAGCGGGCGTGCTTATCGTTATATTTGTTTTCTTGCTTACAAACTAAGAACACGGAGATCTAAGAAAAATGGCTTTTAGCTTTTTACCAAAGGAAGATCAGTATTTTGAGCTGTTTTCGCAAATGACGGCGAAAATACAAGAGGCGGCGGCGCTTCTGGTCGAGCTTTTGCAGGGATCAGATGAGAATTTTGACACCCTGTCAAAAAAGATCAAGAGCGTCGAACACGAATGCGACGAGATCACGCACAGCGTCACCACCAAACTCAATAAATCGTTCATAACGCCGTTCGACCGCGAAGATATCTATACGCTTTCGGTCGCCCTTGACGACGTGTGCGATTACATTGACGCGGCGGCACGGGCCGTGGTGATGTACAACATTCATGAGTCAGATCCGTTTGCCGTGGAGCTTGCCGTTGTCCTGCAAAAACAGGCGGCTGAGATACATGGTGCTGTTTCTCATCTCAAAACCGCAAAAGGCATGGAGCAAAATCTGCTCGACATCCAGCGTCTCGAAAACGACGCCGACGAAGTATATTTCCGCGCCATGGCCGCATTATTCAAAAAATCCGATGCTGTAACGATCATTAAGTGGAAAGAGCTTTATGAAATTTTAGAAAACGGCACCGACCGCTGTGAGAGCGTCGGCAATATCATCGAAAGCATCATCCTCAAGCATAACTAGGCCTTCGGGTAAACAAGATATGGAACCCGTAACCGTTCTGGTCATATTCATCATCGCCGTCGCGTTGATATTCGATTACACCAACGGCATGCACGACGCCGCGAATTCCATTGCGACCGTTGTTTCAACCCGCGTTCTGTCGCCCGGCGTAGCCGTTATTTGGGCGGCGTTCTTTAACTTTATTGCGTTTGCCGTATTCGGAACTCGCGTTGCCAAGATGATCGGCGGCGGGCTAGTCGATTTAAAACCGATCGCTTCGGATCAGCATCTTTTGGTGTTGCTTGCGGGTCTTGTCGGCGTAATTACCTGGAATTTAATCACTTGGTATCTTGGACTGCCGACATCGAGTTCGCATGCATTGATCGGCGGTTACGCAGGTGCGGCAATCGCGGCGGCGTGGGGATTTGGCGTTATTATTCCTTCGGGCTGGTATCTGACCTTGACGTTTATTGTCGGAGCTCCGCTGATCGGGATGACGCTCGGTTATCTGCTGATGACAACCGTTTATTGGATCTTTCGCAAAATGCCTGTGTCCAAAGTGGATAAAGGTTTTCGCGTCGGTCAACTGATTTCAGCCGCCGCTTATTCGCTTGGCCACGGCGGCAACGACGCCCAAAAGACGATGGGAATTATAACTGCGGTTCTCGTCGCGGGTAATTTTCTGCAACCGGTAATTATTCAATGTAAAAACGCGGCCGATGCGGGACCTTGTACGGAGTTACCGGATATTCCGCTTTGGGTCGTGCTCTCGGCCCACGCGGCAATCGGTCTCGGAACGCTCACCGGGGGCTGGCGTATCGTTAAGACTATGGGTTCAAAGATCGCCAAGCTCCAACCGGTCGGCGGATTTTGTGCTGAAACCGCAGGTGCGATCACACTCGCATTTGCGACGCATTTTGGTATTCCGGTTTCGACAACGCATACTATCACAGGAGCGATAGTCGGTGTCGGCTCTGCAAAGCGTTTTTCCGCCGTAAAATGGGGCGTCGCAGGCCGGATCGTTTGGGCCTGGGTTCTGACGATCCCCGCCGCTGGAGTTATCGCCGCAGTGTCATACGCAATTATTGCCCATATCGATAAGATTGTCGGCGTCGCGAAGTAACAAAAATACTTGAGCATGAACCGACTAGTCTGTTAGACTGGTCTATATGAAAACGATAATAGGTTCTTACGAAGCAAAAACAAAACTTCCCGAACTGCTCCGGCAGGTAAAGCGAGGAAAAAGTTTTACGATCACCAATCGGGGCGAAGCCGTCGCCGATCTAGTACCCGCAAAGTCGGATGATCTGGATAGGTCGGATGCCGTGGCCGAGATGTTGGAGTTTATGAACTCGCGGCCGGTAGTTAAGGTAAATATCAAAGAGCTTATCGAGGAAGGCCGGGATTGACGTTCGTTCTCGACAATTCGATAACGATGCGTTGGCTCTTCAATGACGGTGAAGTTGCCGAGCGAGAGTATGCCAGAGTCGTGGCCGTGGCATTAGCTAAAATAAATGCTGTCGTGCCATCGATTTGGCCGCTCGAAGTCGCTAACGTCATAGTGCGGGCCGAGGCAACAGGCCAACTGCTTCAAGAAGATGCAAATGCATTTATTAAGAGACTGTCTGGTTTCCGCATTGATGTCGATCCAGACAGTTCTTCGTTCGCTTTGTCCGACACACTCGAATTGTCACGATCATACTCTCTAACATCATATGATGCCTCATACCTTGAGCTTTCATTACGCAGCGGCTTTCCGCTTGCGGAAAGTATCCGCCCCGCCGGTAAGGCGAGCAGCCGGTTCAGGTCTTCCGCAACCGGCCAGCATGCCGTACGCAAGGCTGCGGCCACCGAGCGCAGCGGCTCGAACAGCAACGACCGATCGGC
>JANMDA010000059.1:0-31090 GCA_031376085.1 Chloracidobacterium sp. | reverse complement strand
CCGATACTGGTCGCGTCCGCGGACGGCGTCGGGACAAAGTTAAAGCTAGCGTTTGAAACAGGAATCCACAACACGGTCGGCGCCGATCTTGTAAACCATTGCGTAAACGATATTTTGGTGCAGGGGGCAAGGCCTTTGTTTTTCCTCGATTATTTCGCTACAGGAAAGCTCGAACCCGATATCACAGCATCAGTCGTCGAAGGCATGGCCCGCGCCTGCCGCGAGAACGGCTGCGTCCTGCTCGGCGGCGAAACCGCCGAAATGCCCTCAATGTATGCCGACGGCGAATACGATCTTGCTGGATTTATCGTCGGCGTTGTCGATAAGGCAAAGGTCATCGACGGCAAATCGATCACGCCCGGTGATGTCGTCCTCGGAATTCCCTCGACCGGTTTGCAGACCAATGGTTATTCGCTTGCCCGCAAACTGTTTTTTGAAGTTGGTGGCTATAAGGTCGATTCGCATATCGACGAACTCGGAACAACAGTCGGCGAAGCCTTGCTCGCCACGCACCAAAGCTTCCTGCCCCAGATCGGCCCGCTTTTGGATTCAGGCCTGATCAAAGGCCTCGCCCACATAACCGGCGGTGGATTTCTCGAAAACATACCTCGCATCCTGCCTGAAGGGGTTTCAGTAGAAATAAACCGCGGCACCTGGCACGAACCGCCGATTTTTGGACTGATGCAGCGGTTAGGAAATGTTTCAGATCAAGAAATGTTTCGAACTTTTAATATGGGCACTGGGATGGTTGCGATTTGTTCGGAAGATAGCAAAGTTAAGGTCGCAGACCATCTGTCCGACTGCCATGAAATCGGTCGCGTCACCCAGGGAGCGAACGCGACAGTGATTATTGCTTAGCGACATTGGAGCAGCACATTTATTCCAGATTTTTATTGCTTTGAGGCGGTTTTTCGCGTAAACTCCGCGTAATTCGACAAAATGTTTCTCACCGAGGTGAAAAGAGTTGGATTTAGCTGAATCTAGTCCCGAGACCACAGAAGAATTTAACACCCACGAATCAAATGACGCTGAGGTTAAGGGAGATTGGCGCCGTACTGCATACATCACAGGCGCGGTCTTCGTTATTGCGGCTTTGATAGGCATTGCCTGGTGGATCTATGCGCGGCAATTTGTCACCACCGACGATGCTTTTGTCGAGGGAAACATCACCGTCATCAGTTCGAAAATCTCGGCCCACGTTACAAAAGTTCACGTTACGGAAAACCAGCGTGTAAAAAAAGGCGATCTCCTGATCGAGCTCGATTCGAGCGAAGCTGACGCCAAGGCGGCACAGGCAAAAGCTGCCTATCAGACGGCTCTTGCAAATCTCGACAAGGCCAAAGCAAGCGTTCAATTGGCGCGGATGACCGGAAAAGCAGGAATAAATCAGGCTTCTTCAAATCTGAAAGCTTCGCGGACGGGCATTGAGCAGACCAAAATTCAATCTTCGCAAAAGCTGAATGCTGTCGAAGTGGCCAGAAATCAGGCTGATACTGCCGCCGCCAACCTGAAACAGACCGAAGCACAAGTGCCCGGCGCCGAAGCTGCGATAGAGCAAGCCAAAGAGCAGGTCATCGCGGCTAAAAACCGGCTTGACGTCGCCCAGACCGAGTTTAACCGCGACCAGAAATTGTTTAAGGACGGCATAGTTTCCAACCAGAAACTCGACCAGACGGGAAGAGATCTGAGCGAAGCTCGTGCATCTTATCGCTCGGCCGAAAAACAGGTTGATATCGCGCAGTCAAGACACAATTCGCTTGAGCGTCAGGTCGATGGAGACAGAGCAAGACTGAAAGAAGCCCAGTCCAATATCGCTGCCGCTGAAAATGATTACCGCCAATCGGTTTCTCAGATCCAGATGGCGTCGTCCGGTGCTGACGAATCGCAGGCACGCCTACAGG
This sequence comes from Chloracidobacterium sp., assembly GCA_031376085.1. GTDB lineage: Bacteria > Acidobacteriota > Blastocatellia > Pyrinomonadales > Pyrinomonadaceae > OLB17. Next base: position 29,189 of record JANMDA010000059.1, on the reverse strand, counting down.
ATGCAGCCGCGATGCCGGCGCGGGTAGCGGTCGAAGAAGGTGATGTCGGTTCTGCACAGGCTGAAGTTGAAAAAAACGAAGCGGCTGTAAATCAAGCAGAGCTTGAGCAAAGCTATACAAAATTATTTGCTACGCAGGATGGCAATATATCCCGCAAGGCCGTGCAGGAAGGCCAGCTTATACAGGCAGATCAGGCGTTGCTAACGATCACGCAGGAAGGTATCTGGGTGATCGCCAATTTTAAGGAAACGCAGCTCGAAAAGATTTATCCAGGCAAAACCGTGGATATCAAAATAGACGCCTATCCGGGCACCACCTTTCAAGGCAGGGTCGACAGCGTCCAGGCCGGGACCGGATCTAGATTCAGCCTTCTGCCTTCGGAAAATGCGACGGGCAGCTTTGTCAAGGTCGTTCAGCGTGTGCCGGTAAAGATCGTATTCGACGAAATGCCGGATAGCTCAAAATATGTGATCGTGCCGGGTATGTCCGCGGTCCCGCGAGTTCATATCAGGTAATTTTTGATGAGATCCAGCCTATCAGCGCCGATCCTGAGATTCTTTAATAATAACTCTACCTACCTCTCGGTATTTATCCTTACGATCGCGACGTTTATGTCGGTACTGGATTCTACCGTCGTCAATGTCTCGCTTCCAAAAATGGCTTCCGATCTCGGAACTACGCCCAATGAGGCGATCTGGGCGATAACTTCGTATATTGTCGCGCTCGCCGCGATCCTGCCGATCAGCGGATGGCTTGCTACATATTTCGGACGAAAACGCTATTATCTTGCGAGCGTTGCCGGGTTTACGGCTGCTTCTGTTCTATGCGGACTTTCGACAAATCTCGAAACGCTGATCGTTTTTCGCATACTTCAGGGCATCTGCGCCGGCGGTATTGCGCCCAGCGAGCAAGCGATAATCGCCGACATTACGCCGCAGAAAAAACTGGGGCGAACATTTGCTATCTATGGCCTCGGCATCTCGATCGCACCCATACTCGGGCCGACTCTGGGCGGATTTTTAACAGACACGCTTAGCTGGCATTGGATATTTTTTATCAATTTGCCGCTTGGTGTCCTTTCGCTTGTGTTGACGAGCCTGTTCGTCAAAGAATCGCATCAGGCTGAAAAGTCCACAAAGGAGTTTCGTGCCGCCGGGACGAGGGCAGATTGGCTGGGCGTATTTTTGTTTGTATCTGGAATTGCCACGCTCGAACTGCTCCTTGTCGAAGGGCCGAAAGAAAACTGGTTTGAGTCAGATTTTGTACTTCTCATCTTTGTTTATTCTGTTACGGCCCTCGTGATAGGCGTTCTTTGGGAATACTATCAAAAGAACCCGGCGGTAGACGTGCGCATGTTCCGGGAACGCAGCTTTACAAGCTCGTGCATTCTGATACTGGCCGTGACGTTCGTCGTCTCAGGGTCGTCATTTCTGATCCCTTATTTTTCGCAGGTTTTACTCGGTTACTCGGCAATGGACGCCGGGATGCTCGGACTGCCGGCAACTATCGCACAATTGATCGTGATCCAGTTGGTCGGATATATGTCCGACAGGACAGATGCCCGCAGGTTCATATTCGTCGGCCTTTTCCTGATCATCCTCACAGTATGGAATTTTATGCGGTTCAATCTGGACATCGGCTACGAGAACATCATGTGGGCACGCATCTACTATTCGGCAAGCATCGGGTTTTTGGCCACGACCATAAATACGGTGGCCTATTATCACATCGCACCGGAAAAAAATAACAACGCATCGTCGATGCTCAATCTTGTACGGAATATGGGTGCAAGCATGGGCGTCGCGTTAACCTCGACCGTGATCGCTGTAAGTACGCAGGTACATATCAACAATCTCGGCGCTAACGCCAGCTCGTTTAACCCAAATTACACCGAGACGTTAAAAAACCTCGCTCAAAATCTGCAAAACTACGGCATGGGCGCTGCTCAGTCAGTCGGTACCGCTCAGGGAATGATATGGAACGAGATAGTAAAACAGGCTACAATGAACGCCGTCATAAGCGCCGTCGAAGTGTATGTCATTCTTCAGATTTGCATTCTGCCCCTAGCCTTTTTGCTAAAGGGCAAAAAAAATGAAGAGCTTTACGAGGTAAAATTCCTGCGAAAACTGTGGAAGCTTGGCCGCAAGCGGCTTTTTAATAATTTCAAGATCTGATTGCAATGAAGATCGGTATCCTAATTTCAGGCCGTGGATCGAATATGGTTGCTCTTGTCGATGCAGTTCGGAGCGGCGAGATTCATCATTCGGAGGTTTCGGTCGTTATCAGTAATAAAGCTGATGCTAATGGGTTGGAGAAAGCGCGGGAGCGAGGCGTTGACACCGTTATTATTGAGCAAAACGGCAGGACTCGCGAGGAGCATGACGCTGAGGTCATCAGCGAGTTAAATAAACGCGGCGTTGAACTGGTTTGCCTTGCCGGTTATATGCGGCTGCTGTCGGCGGATTTTATTCGTGCCTTTCCAGACAGGATCATTAATATCCATCCGAGTTTACTTCCGGCGTTTCCAGGACTGGACGCTCAGAAACAGGCCTTTGAGGCAGGGGTTACGGTTACGGGCTGCACGGTGCATTATGTTGACGAGATGCTCGATCACGGGCCGACGATTTTGCAATGTGAAGTGGAGCGTTTCGACAGCGACACGGTTGAAACGCTATCGGCGCGGATATTGAAACAGGAACATAAACTATATGTCGAGGCCGTAAAAAGAATTTGCACCACAAAGCCACGGAAAGCACAAAGCAACTAAATCCGATTTACCTTCGTGGCTTTGCGGTGAATTTCACTGTTTAAAACTTTTCCTGTTGCTCTGACCGTTACTTTTTTACTTTATTGGCGGCAGGGTGACTGAATTTTTTTGCATTACCAACAGCGCCTTGCTTATTATCGCCGTCCTCGTCATCTTCGTCAGTGGCCTTAAGGACTTCACCCGTCACAGCATCGATCTCGACGTCCCATATTTTCCCGCTGCTGTCGCGTATGTCAAAAGCATATTGAAGCCGCCCGTTTTCTTTTTCAAGATCTTCTTCTATAACGACGCCGGTAATTCGTTTAAGAGCAATGGCGCGTGCCGACTCCATCGAGATTTTCGCTTCTTTTGCGTCGCCGACGCTTACCTTTTCAGCGTCATCATCGTCGTCTTCGTCATCATCGGCTTTTAGGATCTCGCCGGTCACGGCGTCTATCTCCAGATCCCAAACTTTTCCGTTGTTGTCGCGTATGTCAAAAGCGTACTGGAGCCGTCCGTTTTCCTTTTCAAGATCTTCTTCGACCACCTGGCCGCTGACTCGATTGAGAGCAATTGCGCGTGCTCCTTCGATCATGATCTTTGCTTGTTTGGCTTCTTCGGCGCTGAGTTTTTCACCATCGTCCTTATCGGCGTCATCCAGTGTTTGCTTTTTTTCTGTGCTTTCTTTACAGGCCTGTGCGTTTGCAGTTTGCGGCAAGCAAATAACGCTCACTCCTAAAAACAACACAGCCATAAAAACCCAAATCATCGATTTTTTACTTTTCATTCCTATCTCCTCTCTATGCCTTTCACATGCAGGCCATCATAGCCTGTATCTTATAACTACTCATTTTCAGGGTCAACTGCAAATTCCGAGGGAGACGCGCGTCCTTTTAGTGGACGCGTGCGTCTCCGGAAAATACGCCATTTTATTGGGTCTCAAAAAAGATGCTTGAAATCGTCTGATTTCCGCTAACCTCAAGCACAATTATCTCAATCTCATATCTCGAATTCGGCTCAAGGAATTGGTTAGGAACCGTCAACGATGTTACCGAAGGCGGGACATGAATACTTACTGCCGGCTTAGAAAATCCGTTCGGATCGTCGGGAACATCTTTTGTAAGAATAACTTCATAGCCCGTCCGGTTGAGCGGGTCGCCGTCAAGTGTCGTGGTAACATGGTTCCATGTTATTGTGAGGTTCGAGGCAGGAACCGTGCCACCGTCTTGAGGGAACGTAATGACCGGAGGAGCGGGAATTTCGTGAGTAAACAGAGCCGCACCAGTCAATCGCCTGCCATCTTTCGCCCGGCCCCGAACCGAGTACTGACCTTCGGGAAATCTGCTAAGAATCTCTTCGATTGGCACCTGTTTGTTCGGTGGTTCCGCCGATTCAAAAAATATACCGCTGATCGTTTGTGTGCGAAGCTGCCGTTGCGGTTCGACCTCGAGCACGATGCGTCCACGCGGGTCATAAACACATAGTTTCTTCCAGTCAATACCATCGAAAAAACCGTGCACGCCGGTATCTTCGGCAGTAGAATTATGTTCGATGATCAACTTGGTCGCGGGCAGCCTGACCGACGGCCCGCTTCGGCTGCAGTCATTATCATCATTTTGGCTGTCTTGCTCCTGAATTATTTGTGCATCTTCGTTATTTGTATCATCAGACTTGTCTTGTGCGTTTATTATCCCGTTTCCGGCAAAATACACCGCTAATCCAACAAGAAGAACGATAGCAAAACTTAAAAACATCCTAGTTATGCTAAATCTCGTAAACTTCATAAAAACTCTCCTTTGTTTGATTTGTAACAATTTTAGACCAATGCTTTCGCTTGCCGGTTTCCTGTTGATGCCGGTGCAACCGAGAAAGTTTCGGACTATAAACAATTTACAAAACCAAACATGAATGGGGGATTAATTTAAAGAATTTAAGTCGGGAGTTGAACTTGCGGCAATACAACCTGAAAAACCGAGCCATCTGAATCAGATTTTTTAAGACTCACTGAGCCTTGATGAACCTCAGCTATCCATTTTGTTATCGAAAGGCCGAGGCCCGCGCCGCCGCCAGATGTCTTGTCGCCACGGGTTCGAGCTTTATCGGAGCGGAAGAAGCGTTCAAAAATTTTTTCATGATCTTCTTTGGGGATGCCGATGCCGGTGTCGGCAATGATAATACTATAATGTCCGTCAGCCGTTTCAGCTGAAACCGATACATTTCCACCCACACGGTTGTACTTAACGGCATTGTCGAGGAGATTCAATAAAAGCTCCCGCAAGAGATTTTCGTCACCGCTTGTCGGCATCTCTCCGTCGGAAGAAAACTGCAAAGAAACATCTTTCTTGTCGGCCAGAACGCGAACATGGCGGACGCACTCGGCTAAAAGTTCATCGAGATATATTTCTGTAAATTGAGGCTTTAGCTGGCCGCTGTCAGCACGAGCAAGAATAAAAAGATCCTCGACGATCTTGGTCAGATGTAAGCTTTCGTCGTGGACGATCCCAAGCGATTCGCGGTAATCTTTCGCCGTTCGGTCTTCTTTTGAGATCGCAACTTCGGATTCGCCGCGTACGATAGCAAGCGGCGTGCGCAACTCGTGTGAGGCATCCGCCATAAATTGCTTTTGCTGGTTGAACGAGTCTTCAAGTCTCGAAAGCAGTTCATTAAAAATCGTTGCGAGGCCACCGAGTTCGTCATTTTCGTTTTGCACGGCGAGCCGCTCGTTAAGATTTGAAGAGCCTATTCTGGCCGCTTGATTACTCATCGAAACTACGGGTGCTAGACTTCGGCGCGCTAGAAAATATCCGCCCAGACCTGCCAGCAAAAGCGAGATCGGGGCCGCGATATAAAATACTCTTCGCAAACCCGCAAGGAAATCGGTTTGTTCTTTTAGCGAACGAATGGTCAATAACCTGAAAGGTTTCCCGTCCAAAGTCATTGACGTATTGAAAACGCGAAAAACATCAAGATCGCCCGGCACGTCGGCAAAGGCAGCAGCATCGGGCCGATTCAGCAATTCCCGTGAAAGCCTTGTATCAGTCACTGACGAGACGACCGGCAAAGCGTTTTTGTCGAGCACGATGACCTTATATTCACCCAGATTGAGATCGCCGATTTCTTTCACAATCGCATCCTCAATGGTAAGGACTTCGCTGCCTGGGTCAATTTCTTCATCCGGTTTGATTGATTGCTGCCTTTGCAAATTAGCGAGTGTGAGGTCGGCGTCTTCCTTATGCAGATCCATTTCGACGCTTTTGGCAATCTCCGTCAGGTTACTATTAGTCGTTTCATTCAAATTGCGAGCGACCAGAACGTAAATTGTGCCGGCAAAAATCGCCATGACCAGCGCAAAAACGCCGAGATACCACAACGTAAGCCTTATCCTTATAGAATTGAGCATTTACCTAGCAGCCGATTCCAGAATATAGCCGGCACCACGGCGTGTGTGGATAAGGCTGGATGAGAAACCATAGTCAATTTTTGAACGCAGACGATTGATATAGACGTCGATCAAATTTGAAAAAGCATCAAAATTCTCGTCCCATACATGTTCCGCAATCTCGGCACGCCCGACGACCCTGTCGTGCTCTCGTGCCAGATATTCGAGCAAAGCGTATTCTTTTGAGGTGAGTGGAATTTCACTCCCGCAACGCCAGACTCTCTGCGCAGTTGCGTCGATCTCCAGATCGGCAACGGTAATTTTGACCGGGCGAACCTCGCAGTTTCGACGCAATAATGCCCGAAGCCGCGCCAGAAGCTCATTGAAGTCGAATGGCTTGACCAGATAATCGTCGGCGCCACAATCCAGCCCGCAAATACGGTCGTCGACAGCATCGCGGGCCGTCAGCATCAGGATCGGCGTTGTCGAACCTGCTTTCCGCAACTCGCCACAAACAACAAAACCGTCTTTTATGGGAAGCATTACGTCCAGAATAACGACATCGTAATCGTTGATCGACGCCTGATACAGAGCCTCTTCGCCGTCAGATGCGGTATCGACCGCATAAGCGTTTTCGCGGAGGCCCTTTGCAACAAAACCGGCAATCCGTCGATCGTCTTCAACCAATAAAACTCGCATCGCTTAATTATAATACCTCGAAGATTAATAGAAGATGAATAAATAGGTCGCGCCGAAAGTGACCGTAAAATGAACTGGTATAACTTGATTTCGCTTTGACAGCAGGCACTTTTTTCCGTAAACTCAAAGTTTTCACTTTCGAGTGAGGTAATGGAGAGCAACTATGCCGAAGAGAACATATCAACCAAACAACCGCCGCCGCGCGAAAAAGCACGGCTTTCGGGCAAGGATGGCGACCAAGAACGGCCGCGCTGTGCTCAAACGCCGCCGCGCGAAAGGACGCAAGAGATTAACAGTCCACCATTATTAGGCTTTAGCTTGCCGAAGGAAGCGCGGCTGCTGAAACGCGCCGATTTTCTTAGGGTTTACGAGCTTGGAAAGCGTTTTGAAGGCCGTTTTATGACGGTTTTCATTTTGCCCGCGAGGGCAGACGTTCACCGCGTCGGCATAACGGCGACCAAAAAGGCTATTGGCAAGGCGCATGACCGCAATCGTGCCAAACGGCTTTTACGGGAAAGTTTCAGGTTGAGCCGAGTGGAGCTAGACGCCGTTGCAACAAAATTCGACTGGGTTTTAAATGCCCGGCGAAACATTTTGAATGTAAAGCTGGAAAAACCGCTGGCTGAGTTCCGACAGATCGCGGCGAAGATCGCGGAAGGCAAAAGTAAAGAGTAAAAAGTAAAAGATCGGATCGAAACTTTTGCTTTTGCGTTTTTACTTTTGCCTTTTGATTTTCAGATGAAGTTTTTGGTCTTAGATCTTTTGGGCGTTTATAAGACGTTTCTGTCGCCTTTTTTTCCGTCGGCGTGCCGGTTTGAGCCGACCTGTTCGGAATACGCATGCGAGGCGGTAGAGAAATACGGGGCCTTTCGCGGAACCTGGTTGGGCCTAATGCGTATCTTACGATGTCAGCCGCTTTGCAAAGGCGGGCATGATCCTGTGAAGTAATGGAAGATAACGGTAATCAAAATCAGAGTCGAGTGTTGATAGCGGCAGTGTTGTCGATGGTGGTTCTCTTCGGCTGGACATATCTCTTTCCGCCAAAAAAGCCGGTCGATAATCCAAATACTGAGGCCAACTCAAACACAGCACAATCATCGTCGCCTCAAAATGCTGCTCCTAAGCCAACGACCCAAACCCCTTCACCTGAAACAGCTGGGACAACGCCCGATACAACTCCGAACCGCACGATCACGGTCAAATCACCTTTGTATGAAGTAACTCTTGATTCAAAGGGCGCCGTTGCGACGAGTTGGGTCCTGCTTAAAAACAAATCTCCGAAAGAGGAACGTCCGCTGTGGGCCGACGGTTCGACTGGAACGGACAAAAAGCCGCTACAGCTCATTTCCGCCGAAGCCCTGGCAGCAACCCCGCGCGAGGTTCCGTTTCGCCTTTTCACCGACGACCAAAGCGTAAATGGCCTTGTCAACGACCGCAATTATGCTGTAACCGGTGCCGAAGGCGATGTTGTTTTATCAGCCGGAGAAGAAAAGCAGATCGAGTTTACACTCACGGATGCGAGCGGCGTCGAGGTAACTAAAACTTTCGTTTTCAGGGCCGATAATTACGTCGCCGATCTAAAGGTAAAGCTCACAAATGGCGGCCAGAACGTGCCCAATACAAAGCTTTTGATAGGCGCGAGCATCGGTGATCAGGGAATTGTCCATCACAGTTTTTATCATATCGAGCCCGAGGCGATCGCATACGTTGACAATGCGATAGTCCGCCATCAGGGCACTTCGTTTACCTTTGACGCAAATAGTCAGGGTGCATTGCCGTCTCCGGGAAACGTCGATTGGGCAGGCGTTGCGGATGCTTATTTTGCGATGGCCGCGATCCCGGCTACGCAGACACAAGGTTTGGAATATCGTTCGACCAGGTACGAGTTTCCGACCGAACCGTTTCATGACGGAATTATCAGTTGGGTCACCGGTACCAAAAAGACCAGCGAGACGCGGCACTTTATCACCGCTTATGTGCCGATCACGGCAGATGGCTCTGTCACAAAAGTCTACACCGGCACTAAGGATTATTTTGCTCTTGACGGACCGTACAGCACTGAGCTTACAAAAAGTACCGGCCGGCCGATAAGTCTTGTCGATCTGATCAATTTCAGCAATTATAGTTTCCTTCGATTTTTTACAAAACCGATCGGCATCCTGATCTTGCACGCATTGAACTTTTTCAATGGCCTGACACACAACTACGGAGTTGCGATCATCGTCTTTACGTTCCTGTTCTACATGCTGCTGTTCCCGCTCCGGTGGTCGCAGTCGCGCTCCTTCAAAAAGGCTTCGGGAAATCAACCGAAGATGAAGGAGATACAAGACAAGATCAAGGATATGCAAAAGAAAGGCGTGCCGAATGATGACGCTCGTATGCGTGCCCTCCAAGTGGAGCAGCTCAAGCTGACCAAGGACGCACTGCCTATCGGCGGCTGTCTGCCGATGCTGCTGCAGTTTCCTCTGCTGATCGCTTTTTATACGGCTGTGACTGTTTCGCTTGATATTCGGCAGGCTTCGTTTATCTGGCTGCCTGATCTTTCGGCCGCTGACCCGTGGCATTTTCTGGAGTTTGCCTTTGCTCTCTCGATGATCCTGTCGATGAAGTTTACGCCGCAGGCCGCGACCGTCACGCCCGAGCAGCAAATGCAGCAAAAAATGATGACCTATTTTATGCCGGTCATGATGCTGTGGGTTATGTGGTCGGCTCCGTCGGGACTTTTGTTATACTGGTTTTTCGGTAATATAGTTAGCTTTGCTCAGCAAATGGTCATCAACCGTATGAACAAAACGAATGTGCCGCCTGGAGCCGCTCAAATAGTTGATTCGGTTCCAAAGGGTGCGAAGCAGGTGAAGCCGAAACTGGCTTAATGCGTTATGAACGAAACTTGTGAAAATGCAAAGGAATTCCTTGCGGGCCTCGTTGAGGAATTAAAATTTGACCTCAACGTCTCTGCTGAATGGACCGACGAAGGCTGTCTGTTAAATCTTAGCGGTGAAGACGCCCATTTCGCACTGGCCGAGAATGGTGAACTGCTAGATGCATTTGAAGTTTTGCTTTTTCAGATCTACGGTCGCCAGCTCGAACGCGAACACCGCTTTGTCGTAGACGCAGAAGGATTTCGCCAGAGCAGGAAAGCCGAACTCCACGCAATGGCGCGCTTTGCTGCCGATCAGGTTCGAAAAAATGGCCGCCCGTTCACATTCGGCGTCTTAAATTCTACCGAACGCCGCATCATCCATATGACCTTGCAGCAAGAGGACGACCTCTTTACTGAATCCGTCGGTGATGGACGTGATAGACGGCTGCAAGTCCGGCTTCAGTAAAATTCACCACAAAGACACAAGAGGCATAAAGTAAGGATTATCTGCTTTGTGTCTTTGTGGTGTAAATGTATCTTATGCCGGACACCATAGTCGCACTTGCAACTCCCACTGGCCGAAGCGGTATCGGGGTCATCCGTCTGAGCGGCAAAGATGCTTTTACAACAGCAAAAAGGCTGGCAGCAGACAGTGATTTTAATCCCAAACCTCGCACTGCACACTTAAAACAGCTTCAAGATCCTTCAACAGGCGAGATAATTGACGAAGCGTTAATTACATATTTTAAAGCGCCGCATTCGTTCACCGGTGAAGATGTCATCGAGATAAGCTGTCACGGTTCGCCGGTGCTTTTAAGGCAAGTTATAGATATTTGTTTAGCCAAGAATGCACGAATGGCGGATGCGGGCGAGTTTTCGTTGCGAGCTCTTGCAAACGGGCGCATGAACCTCGCCGAGGCCGAAGCGATACGCGATCTGATCGACGCCCACACAACGGCGTCAGCAAGACAAGCGATCAAACAGCTTCGCGGCGAATTTTCCATCCAGTTGCAGCCGTTAAAGGACGACCTTTTGAACGTGATCGTTGTCCTCGAATCGGCGCTAGAGTTTGTCGAGGACGACCTACCGGAATTGCAGGTAGATAGCATAAAAACAAAGCTTACCAAGATCGCAGAAGCAACCGGCAAATTGGCAGCGACGTTTCAGGCCGGACGGCTAATTCGCGAAGGGCTTCGCGTTGTTTTAGCAGGCAGGCCAAATGTCGGTAAGTCAAGTCTTTTCAATGTTTTACTTGGAAGCGACCGAGCGATTGTCACCGAAATTGCCGGAACGACTCGCGATCAGATACATGAGCAGTTTACTATCGGTGATATTCCAATTTCTCTTATCGATACAGCCGGATTGCGGGAAACTACCGACACCGTCGAAAGCATTGGCGTTGCGCGTTCGAAAGCGACGATGGCCGACGCGGATATTGTGGTTGTTATTCTCGATTCTTCCAAAGAGATCACCGACGAGGATCGTGAAATTCTGGAAAGTGTAAAAGAACTCGTTCATATCTTAGCCCTGAACAAGATCGACAAGGCTCCGTCTACTGACATTGACCGTATAATCGCCGGAAAACATTCAAAGCTTGGCTATCTGAGGCCAAAGATCGTTCCGATATCGGCAAAGACGGGCGAAGGCCTGGATGAATTACGAGACGCCATTGTCAGGCCATTTTCACCGCAGGATGTTTCAACCGCCGGATTCCTCGTGACAGACGCCCGCCATCACGACCTGCTAACGCGAGCAAAGGCCGATATCGAACAATCCTTAGAACAAATGAACAACAAAATGAGCGAAGAGATTGTCCTCGTCGGTCTGCACAATGCGCTTCGCTACCTCGGCGAGATCACCGGCGAAACAACCACCGAAGACGTGCTAACCCGCATCTTTTCAACATTTTGCATCGGAAAATAGCTTAATAGAGTCATTTCACCAAACTGTTTTTATTGGCAAAGGCCCTTCAATGCAGTAGAATCATAGTTTTCCTTTGTAGACGATTTGAGGAAGTATGTTCGACGAAAGTTTTGATGTGATAGTGATAGGTGCAGGGCACGCTGGTTGCGAAGCGGCCTCGGCCTCGGCTCGTCTTGGTGCGGAAACCGCACTTGTCACTATCAATCTGGACTTAATCGGGCAGATGTCCTGCAATCCGGCCGTCGGTGGTATTGCCAAAGGACATGTCGTCCGTGAGATCGATGCCTTAGGCGGCATAATGGGCCGCGTGATCGACCGGACAGGAATTCAGTTTCGGCTTTTGAATCGCTCGCGCGGGCCGGCTGTGCAGTCGCCCCGTGCCCAAGCCGACCGCAGCCTGTATCGCACTGAGATGCGCCGCGTTCTTGAAGCGACACCAAACCTGCATCTTCGCCAAGGTGTGGTTATCGATTTAATTGTTGAGAACAATAGGGTTATTGGTGTTGAGATGCAGGATTCGCGACGCTTTGGGGCCAAGGCTGTAGTCGTTGCTACCGGAACTTTTCTCAATGGAACAATCCACACAGGCCAAAAGACATTCTCAGCCGGACGGGCCGGTGAACCGGCATCTATCGAACTTGCTGAGAGTCTCAAGGCTCATGGATTTCCGGTCGGACGATTGAAAACAGGCACACCGCCCCGTCTCGATGGCAGGACCATTGATTGGGACGCCTTTGACCCGCAGCCGCCTGATGAAAAACCTGTTCCTTTTTCATTCGCGACCGAAAGGATCGAACAGGATCAGATCCAGTGCTTTATCGGCTACACGAGCGACAGGCTGCATCAGACTATCCGTGACAATCTACATCAGTCGCCGCTCTATTCCGGAAAGATCAAAGGCGTCGGGCCGCGTTATTGTCCATCGATAGAAGACAAAGTAGTAAAGTTTGCTGACAAGGATCGACATCAGCTATTTCTTGAGCCTGAAGGACGTAACACGAATGAAGTTTATCTGAACGGCTTTTCGACGTCGCTGCCGTCCGAGCTACAGCTTGAATTGCTCCGAATGATTCACGGATTTGAAAGTGTACAGATTATCAGGCCCGGTTATGCGATAGAATACGATTTTATCGATCCGCGTGAGATGCGACCGACAATGGAATCGACCCGTGTTGACGGCTTTTTTCTCGCCGGACAAATAAACGGAACGACCGGATATGAGGAAGCGGCTTGCCAGGGATTGATGGCAGGAATAAATGCTGCGTTTTCAGTTCAAGGCCGTAAACCCTTTATTCTACAACGAGATGAAGCTTACATCGGTGTGCTGACCGACGACCTTATTCGGCATGGCGTCGATGAACCATATCGTCTATTTACATCTCGTGCCGAGGCACGATTGACGTTGCGGCACGATAACGCTGATCAACGGCTCTCGCCAAAAGGACACGAGATCGGTCTGGTTGGCGATTCTGATTGGGAAAAATTTAACAAGAAACGCGACCGGATAGCAAACTTACGCAATGCGCTAGATCTTACAAGGTTTAAGCGATCTTCAGTCGAATACGCGAGCGCTTCGCAAATATTAGGCACAGATCTTGGCGATTCGATCACGCTTTCACAACTGGCTATGCGTGAAGGTGTCAAGGCAGACCTTATTCACCGGTTGCTGCCAAATGAAGTTCGAAATGAAATAAAGATAACTGATCTCGAAACTGCTTTGGCCGATTCGCTTTACAGCGGCTATATCGAAAAGCAGAAGGTGGCAACCGAGCGGGTCAATCATCATGACACCCTTAAGGTCCCAGAGGGATTTCAGTTCAATTTGATCGGCGGCCTGTCAAATGAGATGGTCGAACGGCTTGAACGTGCGCGTCCTCAAAACTTCGCTCAGGTCCGTACAATAAACGGCCTCACGCCGGCTGCAGTTTCTTCAGTTTTAGTTCATCTGACGGCCCACACGCCTGTTCAAAATTCCCAAAATTAACTCCATTGTATATGTGGCACGTGCCACATTAGATCATATAGTTATCTAAACAAATCTCTTCCACCGATCTGACTACCCAATAATCAACTTTTACCTGGGATGTGGGACGTGCCACATTTAAAATCGTTGGATGCGTGCGCAATGTGGCACGTCCCACATGCAAGATTAGAATTTGAAACGTCACTGTGATAACTTAGAATCTAAGATGTGAATCGAAGAAAATGGGTAAAATCATAGCGGTTGCTAATCAAAAAGGTGGTGTCGGTAAAACAACGACAGCCATCAATCTCGCTGCGGCATTAGCAGGGCGTGACCGGAAAGTCCTGCTTGTGGATGCCGATCCGCAGGCTAATGCTACATCCGGTGCGGGCATTCCACGCGAAAAAACGCGAAAAACGCTCTATGACGCTTTAATTTCAGGCGGATCGGTGCGAGAAATGGTTTTGCCGACGGAAATTCCCACACTTTGGGTGCTTCCGTCCGGCAAAGACCTTGCCGGAGCAGAAGTAGAGCTAGTCGAACGACCCAACCGCAATTTTGCTCTAAAAGAAGTCCTTAGTAATATAAAAGCATTCTTTCATTACATAATTGTCGATTGCCCGCCTTCATTAGGTATTTTGACTCTTAACGGCCTGACGGCTGCCGATTCGCTGCTTGTGCCTATCCAGTGCGAATATTACGCACTCGAGGGTGTCACCGAGTTGTTTGACACTTTGACACGGGTGAAACGGGAACTAAATCCGGCGCTGACTATCGAGGGCCTTCTTTTGACGATGTTCGATGAAAGAACCAATTTATCGACAGCAGTGGCCAAGGACCTGCGGGATTTTTACGGCTCCCAGGTATTGGACACTGTAATACCGCGAAATGTCCGCTTAGCTGAGGCGCCGAGTTTTGGAAAGCCGATCATGGTTTATGATCCGAAATCAAAAGGTGCCGAAAGCTATGATGAACTTGCAAAGGAGATATTAAAACATGCCTAGACAAACACTTGGAAGAGGGTTAAGTGCCTTAATTGGTGAAGATACAGCCACAGCAGCAGCTACCGCACCAGCACAAGAGTCCAACACTTTAGAACTCGACATCGATCTCATCGAGCCTAATCCTGAGCAGCCGAGAACGCGATTTGCGGACGCCAAACTCCAGGAACTTGCTCAGTCTATCCGCGTCAACGGAGTCGTGCAGCCAATTGTGGTTCGGCCACATGGCGGCCGCTATCAGATCGTCGCCGGCGAGCGGCGTTGGCGAGCGGCTCAAATAGCCGAAATGCGAAAAATTCCAGCATTTATCCGCGAAGTTTCGGATGAAAAACTGCTCGAACTCGCACTTGTCGAAAATATTCAACGGCAGGAGCTAAATCCCATCGAAGAAGCCAACGCCTACCGCAAACTTATTGAAAATATTGGACTTACGCAAGATCAGATCGCAGAACGTGTTGGCAAGGATCGGACTATTGTTACCACTTCATTGCGCCTTTTGCGTCTTTCGGACGATATACAGCGTTCGATCGAGGAAGGCGTCCTTACCGCCGGACATGGCCGCGCATTGCTCACGACCGATG
This sequence comes from Chloracidobacterium sp., assembly GCA_031376085.1. Taxonomy (GTDB): domain Bacteria; phylum Acidobacteriota; class Blastocatellia; order Pyrinomonadales; family Pyrinomonadaceae; genus OLB17. Next base: position 14,034 of record JANMDA010000059.1, on the reverse strand, counting down.
ATCCAAAAGTGCGCCGCGAAGTGGCAAATTTCGCTATCGACAATGGATGGTCAGTTCGCGAGGTTGAAAAAGCCATAAAACGAATTGCAAGCGGTTTCAAAATAAATTCTGCGAGTAAAAGCGTCGACCGCAACATCGATGCCAATGTAAAAGTTGCTGAAACGAAATTGATGCGTGCCCTCAGCACGAATGTTAAGATCGTTCCCGGCAAAAAGGGTATAGGCGGAAAGATCGAAATAGAGTACTACAGCACCGACGATCTCGACCGCATTTACGACGTTATAGTAAACAAATAAAGGAGTTACGGCAATGCAAAAGCGTTTGACGGAAATGGTCGACTGCGCGGGTTGAGTGGCTAAACTCGCACCGAGCGACCTTGCTCAAGTTTTGAGCAAACTTCCGCCACAGAATAACGAAAACGTGATCGTCGGCTTTGACCATGCCGACGATGCGGGTGTGTTTCGCCTTACGGACGACATGGCTCTCGTGCAGACGCTCGACTTTTTTACGCCAGTGGCTGACGACCCGGAAATTTATGGACGTATTGCGGCTTTAAATTCGCTCAACGACGTATATGCGATGGGCGGTACGCCTTTGACTGCTCTATCAATCGTTTGCTATCCGCAAAAAGGGGATTGGGGTGTTCTCGGCCAAATACTTGCCGGCGGGCAAAAAGCGATGACCGAAGCTGGCGTTGTCGTTATCGGCGGTCATTCGGTAGATGACAAAGAGATGAAATTCGGCTATTCCGTTACCGGCATGATACATCCTGATAACGTCATCACAAATGCCGGAGCGAAACCGGGCGACGTTTTGATACTGACAAAGGCGATCGGAACCGGTGCGATAAATACGGCTGTCAAAAAAGGAGTGGCAAGCCACGAAACTGAGGCCGCAGTGATCAAGGCGATGACGACTTCTGCCGCCGAAGCATCAAAAGTTATGCAGAAAACGGGCACAAACGCCTGTACCGATGTAACCGGATTTGGTTTACTGGGACATGCGTTTGAGATGGCAAAGGCAAGCGGTGTGACGCTAAATATTGATTCTAAAGTAGTTCCGCTGTTGCCGGACGTGTTGGAATTGATCTCTCAGGGAATGTTGACTCGAGGCGACAAAAACAATCGCGTTTACGTCGGCGAAACCGTTAGAATACAGACAAGCGTTTCAAATGAGATGCAGAGTGCGTTATTCGACCCTCAAACGGCTGGCGGTTTGCTGATATCAATGCCGCAAACCCAAGCAGCTTCTTTTCTGGATAAAGTCGAAGGAGCAGTGGTCATCGGCAGCGTCGCGGCAAAAGGAAATTATTTGATCGAGGTAAATTAGTTGTTTTTATTCATTTTCGAATCTATTGGAACGTCAGAAATGATTCTTGTCGGTATCGTCGCCTTGATCTTTCTGGGCCCGCGAAAGCTGCCGGAAATGGCTCGCAAGGCCGGCAAGATTTTGTCCGAATTTCGCGGCACGGCCAACGAATTCAAGGAAACATGGCAACGCGAGGTGAACTTTGAGGAAGAAGCAAAGGCCCTCGATATCAATGCTATCGAAGCCGATCCTGTAAAGCGCGTCGATTCTATTCCTATTTCTGAGACATCGGGATCGCCAGTTGAGCCGTTGATAAAAGAGGTCGACCCTGCCAGTTTTGAACATTTGGTTCAGGCCGACTCAACTGATAAGCAGAAGCCCGCGCGTGAGCAAGGACGTGACACACAACTCGAGGAACAACCTAATCTGCCACTTGAAACTACCAATCCAAGCGACAAAATAAACTGGCTTTAAGCCTTGATGGAAGAAACGGAAACAGATCAACAGCCCGGATCACGCAGCCAGATGTCGTTCCTCGAACATCTTGACGAGTTGCGCAAGCGTCTTGTAAGTTCTGCCATTATTATAGTTATAGCTTTTATGATCTGTTGGTTCGTTTCTGACAAGATCTATAATTTTCTTTCCGTTCCTATCCGCAAAGCACTTTCGGAAGCCGCAAGACGCGATTTGCCAATAAGCGGCATAAGCGGCAATGAAAAAATTCTCACTATCGACAATCTGAAGGAAAATGACGAAGGCCGCTACATTTTTGACGACTCTTTTAATATCGGACCGACGGTTGTTTCGCCCGGAACTTCGATAAAGGCAAAGGTTTCGAGAGACTTTGACGGCAAACTCGGCCTTTTTACGACCGAGCCGCTGTTTACCAATAATGCGATAGTTCCGACGGGCGTCCGGCTGCCACTGAAATTCGAAGAAACCGCGATCAGCCAGCCGAATTCGGACGAGCGAATGACGGTCACGACTGCTCTTGAACCTTTTACATTGTATGTCACGGTTTCGCTTTACTCAGCGATCGCACTTGCCCTGCCGCTGCTGCTTTTTCAGTTGTGGATGTTTATTTCGCCTGCATTATATAAGCACGAGAGGGCGTATGTTACTCCGTTTGTTGGACTTTCGTCTATCTCTTTTGTGATCGGTGCGGCCTTTGCCTATTACATTTTGTTCCCGCCGGCAGCAAATTATCTGCTCGGCGTAGGGCAGGATTTCAAATTGCTTCTTAAGGCCAGCGACTATCTCGACTTCATCATTATAATTATGTTGGCAATGGGCTTGATTTTTCAGATGCCGGCAATTACATATGTCCTGGCGCGCATCGGCATTGTGACTGCGGGCCTGATGATCCGCACATGGAAGATATCGCTCATCGTGATCCTAATTGTGGCCGCGGTAGTGTCCCCGACGAATGACATTCCGAATATGATGCTGTTTGCGGCGCCGATGGTCGTCTTATATATCGTTTCGATTTTTATTGCGTGGTTTTTTGGAAAGAAACGTCAAACTGATGCCGAGGCAGCCAGCTAACCGCCATACAACCAAAGTCGCGGCATTTTGCATCTTGAATTAGTGGCGATTACTGTTTAAAATCTATTTAATTACCGGTTCAGTCAGTTAAGTGTTCGGGCGGGAGTTTATAGTTATGTTTAAAATCATTCGAAATTTTCTATTTACCTTCTTGGTAGTTGGGATCGGCAATGCTTTCGTTACTGTTGCCTCGGCACAGCCGCCGGATAAGAGCAAGCCGAGTCAGGATGTGACTGAAAAGGTTCGCAACGTTAAGCCGGAGATCAAGGATGTATATAAGAAATGGCTAAGCAATGACGTGCCGTATCTCATCACCGATGAGGAGAAAAAGGCTTTCAAGGCGCTGGCGACAGACGAAGAGCGAGAGAACTTCATCGAGCAGTTTTGGCGCCGGCGCGACCCGAATCCTGACACAGAGGAGAACGAATTTCGCGAACAGTATTACGAGCGCATCGCATACGCCAACGAGCATTTCACATCGGGCATTCCTGGTTGGAAATCCGATCGCGGAAGAGTTTACATCGCATGGGGCAAACCTGATTCGGTCGAAACACATCCGACCGGCGGCAGCTACAACCGCCCGAGCTATGAGGGCGGCGGCGATACGACCACTTATCCTTTTGAAATTTGGTTCTATCGACATTTAGAAGGTGTCGGCGACGGACTCGAGATCGAATTTGTCGATCCGACCGGCAGCGGCGAATACCGGCTTGCCCGCGATGCGAATGAAAAAGACGCTTTGGCGACAGTTCCCGGTGCGGGCCAAACCACGGCAGAGCAGCTCGGTTTGGGCCTCAGAGGTGATCCAACTTCAGGGCGCGCCAGTTACCAGCGTGAGCAGGATACTCTTTTTCGACGCATGGAAATACAAACAGGTTTAATGCGTCCGCCAGCAGTTAAATTTAGCGACCTACAGGAATTGGCAGGCGGTGACTCGGGAACAATATTTGACAAAGATCCTCTCAAATTCGATCTGCGGATAGATTTTTTCAGGCAGTCCGACGACCGAATCATAACGGCCTTTACAGTGCAGACGAGCAATAAGGAACTACAGTTTGAAGATGTCGGCGGCCTTCAACAGGCGACGATGAATATATTCGGCAAGATCACCGCAGTTTCCGGCAAACGTTCGGGGATCTTTGAGGATTCGGTATCTACAAATGCCACAACTGACGAATTGACCGAAGCGCGGGATCGAAAATCGATCTATCAAAAAGCCATCGCTCTTACGCCTGGCACATATAAGGTCGATGTTGTTGTTAGAGACGTAAAAACAGGCAACAAAGGCCTTGTAAACATGGGCTTTGTCGTGCCGAAATACGATGAAAAGAAACTGTCTACATCGTCAATGATCCTTACGTCAAAACTAAGATCAACCACCGAACGCGACATCGGTCAGATGTTTGTGATAGGCAACGCCAAGGTTATTCCAAATCTGTCCGGGTCTTATAAGGCAGGTCAGGAGGTCGGTATTTATTTACAGGTTTACAATGCTGGTGTTGACCAGACGACGCTGAGGCCGGCCGTAGACGTCAACTATGTGCTTACAAAAGGCGGTAAGGAAATTCTACAGCAGGCCGAGGACTGGAGCGGATTGAGCGACTCGGGCCAGAGATTGACGTTAGCACGTTTATTGCCGACAACGCTTATGCCGGCAGGTGATTACGAGATCAAAGTTATCATCAAGGATCGTGTCAGCGGCCAGGTGCTGAATGATGACAAATTAAAGAGTAAGTTTACGATCACGCAATAGTGATGGTTGGTCGTTAGCGGCGTTTGACCTCGATCACCGACGATCTCGTTCCTTCGCTGGTTGCAAATAGCGACGATCCGTCAACACCATAGCAGACACTTTCACCCTGTTTACGTTCACCCAAGTCTACGATCTCAGGTTTTTGCACCCATATTTCGTCAAAATTAGCTGCATTTTCAGGCAGCGCGAATTCGTAACCCTGCGAATAATCGCACATGATCACGCGTTTGCCGTCGGGCGAAATATCGCCGCCTGTTAAAAGGCCGTTTGGTATCGACGGGACGGACACCTCGGCGATTATTTGAGCTTTCTGCGTTTCAGGATTTCCAAAATCAGGTTTGACGCGATAAACGCCGGACGGGCCGGCAATTCGTTTTGTCAGAATGTAAATACTGCCGGTCATCGGCTGGACCATCATCGTTTCCGCATTCTGCCTCATGTCAGGATATTTATATCGAACAACTTCGGCAGGCTCGGTCGTCAATGGAGCTTTTCGGTCTGATTTAGCATCGGATGTCTGGATGATAGGTTCCGCGATTTTATAAATTGCGTGGTCGCCGAACTGAAGCTGGTTATCGCCGATGTCGCCAATGTAAAGAAAACACTTGCCTGATTTGTCTTTGTAAGCGGCAATGTCTTCCCAATCTTTGCTGTCAGCGCCCTGCACCTTCCATGTACCGAGATTTTCGCCCGTAGGCTTGAATGCATAAATATAAGGGCCGTCATCGGAATCGTTGTGAGTCCAAAGCACATCGTTCTGACATCTCGAAGCCGCGATGCCGCTGCTTTCCGCAACATCGTTGGACTTGATAGTGCCGACAGTTTTCGGCGGGTTATAGTGTGATTCCGGTTCACTTCTATTTTCTTTTGACGAATTGCCCGAACACGCCGAAAAAAATACAGCGAGGGCCGCAAACGAAATGACAAAAAGGTAAAATTTAGCTATAGTTTTGTTCGACATACGTCCGTTTGCTTTGAAGTATAACGCAGGCGACAAGCTGCGGGTTCCAATGGGTATTATGCCCGAATTCACACAGAAGCAGTTAGTGTTACACCGATGATCGTTGGTACTGAATGGCTGATTGAAGCCACTGGCTGTGAAAAGGCCGCATTACGCGACGAGAATATTGTTCGCGCTATTTTGGATCGGATCATTACGGATCTCGGTCTACAGTCAATCGGCTCCGTCTGGCACAAATTCGACGGCGAAGGCGGCGTCACCGGCCTGATCGCCCTCACCGAGTCTCACCTTGCCTGTCACACTTATCCTGAACACGCCACCGCAACGTTCAATCTATATTGCTGTCGCACTAGGCCTGAGTGGGATTGGGACACGAATCTTAAAGAGGCTTTTTGCGCGGAGAGCGTTTCGATTACAAAGATCGAACGCGGAGAAACCAAAGATCAAATTTCAAATCTCAAATTTGAAAAAAGAACTTCGGAGATGAATTTCAAAACTGAAGTTACTTCAAAATTTGAAAGTGCCGGAGGTGGGCAATGAGCGTGCTTCAGGCAAATTGTCCCTCGTGCGCCGCACCGATCGAGTTCAAGGCTGGATCGACGATCGTCTTAGTGTGCCCGTTTTGCCGCTCGGCAATAGCGCGAAATGATCGCGCGCTTGAAGATCTCGGCAAGGTTGCCGAAATAGCAGACTCCGAATCGCCCCTCAAACTAGGACTAAAAGGCACTTACAAAGATACGCGATTTGAGTTGACCGGCCACGCACAGCTCAAGCATGAGCTTGGCGGGTTTTGGGACGAATGGTACGCAACGTTTTCCAATGGCTGGGTAGGCTGGCTGGCCGAGGCGCAAGGCCGGTTTTACATGACGTTTTACCAACCGTTGCCGGCGGGAACAGTGCTGCCGACGTTTAATGATCTGCAATTGGGTCAGGTTGTTACCGAGATACCAAATCCGACACCGTTGATGGTTCAGGAACGTGGTCACGGCACATCGGTAGCGGCAGACGGTGAGATACCATACAAACTCTCGCCCGGCGAAAAATTTGCCTATGCAGATCTCGCAGGCAAGAACAACGCTTTTGCGACGATCGATTACAGTATCGATCCGCCGTGGGTCTTTGTCGGCAGCCATGTAACACTCGGCGAGATTGGCCTCAGTGATGCCAAATCGGTTCAGCGTGAGGCAAAACGCGTTTCAGCTGTCGGAATGGGCTGCCCGAATTGCGGCGGCCCACTCAATCTGATCGCTCCCGACAAAGCCGAGCGTGTGACATGTCCGAACTGCAATTCTCTGCTCGATGTAAATCAGGGCAATCTTTCTTTTTTCAAAGCACTCAATCCGCAGCCGAATCAGCCAGAGTTTTCTCTCGCGATCGGATCCGAAGGTGTTTTTCCGGGCGATGTAAAATTCAAAATTATCGGCGCCGTTGTTCGCAGCGTTACGATTGAGGGGATTCATTATTACTGGCACGAATATCTGCTTTATAATCCGACGATCGGATTCAGATGGCTCGTCCACTCGGATAATCATTGGAATTTTGTCGAGTCGGTAAACCCTGCCGATGTCGCGCAGGACAGTGTATTCACGACCGGCAGTACGGTCGATTACAACGGTCAGAAATACAAGATATTTCAGGATGCTCCGGCAGTCGTCGAATACATAAAAGGCGAATTCTATTGGCGGGTCGAGCAGGGCGAGACGGTTCGGGCTGTCGATTACGTCGCCGCACCACACATGCTTTCACTGGAAGCATCAAGCGATGAGATGAATTGGTCGTTGGGCACATATATGACCAACGACGAGATTGAAAAGATCTTTGGCATCACGGGCTTGCCGCGTCCGTGGGGCGTCGCACCAAATCAGCCTTTTACAGGACAGTTTTATTACACTTGGGGAGCCTTGCCGCTGCTGCTTTTGTTAGTCGTGGCAGTGTTTATGATCCCTTTGAGCGGATTGACAAAAATCGTGCTCAATCAGGAAGTTGTGCTGCCGCCGATGACAAATGCGACAACCACCCAAGCAGCATTCAGTCTGCCGTTCGACATAAAAGCGAACAGCAATGTGCGCATCACATCGGGTGCGCCGGTTGATAATTCGTGGGCCGACCTCGACGTTGATCTCGTTAATGACCAAAGCCAAGAAGTTGAATCAGTCAATATACCAGTCGAATATTACAGCGGCACTGACAGCGACGGCGCGTGGACCGAGGGAGCTAAATCAACCGACGCGACGCTTTCGTCATTGCCGGCCGGCAAATACACTTTGCGGGTCGAAGGAACGTGGCAAAATTGGCAGGCGCAAATGCCCGTGTCGGTAAAGGTCGAGCAAGGCGTAAATCGCGGCGTCAATTTTTGCTGCGCATTGCTTTTATTAATTATCGTTCCGGTCTTGGGACTATTCAGAAAGTTTTCGTTTGAATCGAGTCGCTGGAAAGACAGTATGTTCAGTTCGTCGGGCTCGAGCAGTTCTGATTCGGATGATTAGGGTGTAAAAAAGTTTATGTTAAAAAAACTCTATATGGTTTTCGGTGTCGGCGTGCTGGCGTTTTATGCGACGGCATCGTGGTTTGGTTGGGAGATCGCTAATTCCGGCAGCCATTCGCGTCTAGGAGTGCCGTTCTTTTATACAGGATTTCGTGGAGGAAAATAATGTTGAATCTGTTAATTTTTGCCCCAACTTTGGGGATGATCGTCAAGCTTGAAGAGATCTGGAACGTGATCGAAACGACTGTCATATTCGTTGCGATCGGATTGATCGTTTTTGCCATAGCTTTTGGGATCGTCGTGCTTGTCGCACCGTTTTCGGTAAAAAAAGAGATCGAGGAAGATCAAAACACTTCTCTTGCGATCATTATCGGAGCTCTCATCATAGGTGTGGCGATGATAATCTCAGCCGCCATCCAGGGAAACTGACTTTAAGGATAAAGGTTGGGGATGAAGGATGAAAGAACTTCTTTACTTCATCCCTCATCCTTCATCCTCATCCTTTATGAAACGTGCTCCGCTATTATTCCTCAATGTATTTGTCATCGCCACATGCGGCTTGATCTATGAGTTGTTAGCCGGAACGCTATCAAGTTACGTTCTCGGTGATTCGGTCACACAATTTTCGACAATAATCGGCATATATTTATTCGCGATGGGCGTCGGATCGTGGTTGTCGCGCTTTATAGACAAGCATATCGCCGAAAAATTTGTTGAGATCGAACTCGCCGTTGCTGTTGTCGGCGGTTTTTCAGCACCTCTGCTTTTTCTGACTTTTGCCCATCTTTCGTATTTCAGCATCGTGCTTTACGGGGTCGTTTTTGTTATCGGCATGTTGGTCGGACTTGAGATTCCGCTGCTGATGCGGATACTAAAAGACGAACTCGACTTTAAAGACCTCGTTTCGCGTGTTCTTGCATTCGACTATATCGGCGCTCTCGTAGCATCACTGTTGTTTCCTATATTCCTTGTCCCAAAACTTGGACTCAATCGCACGTCACTGCTTTTTGGGATGTTCAACGCCGCCGTCGGCATCTGGGGCACATGGCTCTTGCTGCCGCTGATCAAGAGAAACGTCACGATCTTGCGTGTCAAAGGTTTTGTCATTCTCGCGCTGCTTGTCATCGCATTTATTAAAGCTGACAAATTGACGACACTGGCCGAAGATTCCCTTTTTGTCGATAACATAATCTACACCAAAAGCTCGGCCTATCAACGCATCGTCGTGACAAAAGGCAAGACTGGTTACGCACTTTTTCTCAACGGTAATCTCCAATTTAATTCGTTTGACGAATACCGTTATCACGAAGCTCTGGTGCATCCTGCTTTTGCGGCGTTTACCGGTGACGCAAAACGAGTCCTTGTGCTCGGTGGTGGCGACGGCCTGGCTCTGCGTGAGATCGAAAAATATAACTCGGTCGAATTTATCCAACTCGTTGACCTCGACCCAGACATGACAAAAGTCTCAACCGCAGTTCCCGCGCTCGGTGAATTAAACAAACACGCGTTTGACGACACGCGCGTTCATGTAACAAATGCCGATGCTTTCGTATGGCTTGACCGCACGCAGATCGAACCTTTTGACATCGTTATAGTGGACTTTCCCGATCCGAACAACTTTGCGCTCGGCAAGCTTTACACCACGCGATTCTACAATCTTTTGAAATCAAAATTGAAGCCTCATTCGTCGGTTGTGATACAAACAACGTCTCCGCTTGTCGCGCGGCAATCGTTCTGGTGCATCATCAAGACGCTCGAAGCTGTTGGCTTTACGGTCAAGCCCTATCATACGACCGTGCCGAGTTTTGGCGTTTGGGGGTTTGCGCTGGCAAAGATGCAGCCGTTTGATTCGCCCGCGAAGCCGACCGCAAATATCGAACTCAATTTCCTGAACGACAATTCCTTTGCATCAATGTTTGTATTTCCGGCAGATACGTCGCGGCCAAAAGACGAGATCGAAATAAACCGATTAGATAATCAGGCGTTGGTGCGTTATTACGAGACCGAATGGCGGCGGTTTGAGCAGTGATGAATTTAACGAGACGCGAACTTTTGACAGCGTTTCTGGGAGCGCCTTTTGCTATGACAGCTTGTCGGCCGGGCGAAACGCGCTCGTTTCCCGATGGCGAGATTGTCGGACAGTCGGCAACGCTCGGACACATTCTGCGGGAAAATCGCTCGTTCGAAGTCCCTGTCGATAAATGGGAAACCAAAAAGGTTGCTATTATCGGCGGCGGTGTGGCTGGTCTGACAGCCGCGTGGAAACTTAAAAAAGATAACTTTAATGATTTCGTTCTGCTCGAACTTGAAAAAGAAGTAGGCGGAACGTCGCAATGCGGTAAAGGCGAACCTGTCAGCTTTCCGTGGGGAGCACATTACCTCCCGGTGCCGTTTCGGGAAAATGTTGAGTTGATAGACTTTCTCAATGAGATGTCTCTGCTCGACGGCCGCGATGCGAAAGGCGAGATCATTATTAAGGAGCAATTTTTATGTCGCGAGCCTGAGGAACGCGTTTTTTACAAAGGCCGCTGGTATGAAGGTTTGTATTTAGGCGTCGGTGCGAGCGAGGATGACAAACGGCAATACACTGAGTTTCAAAAACAGATCGATCTTTGGGTAAATTGGCGTGATGCAAGTGGGAAACGGGCGTTTGTCGTGCCGATTGCCAATTGCTCAACGGACGCAGAGGTTACGTCGTTGGATAAGATCACGTTTGGAGAATGGCTGCGGCAGAATGGGTTTACTTCCGAGAGGCTGATCTGGTATTGCGACTATGCGTGCCGAGATGATTATGGCCTAAAACTCGAACAAACTTCTGCGTGGGTTGGGCTATTCTACTTTTGCTCGCGTGTCCGCAAAAGCGGCGTTGAGTCGCAGCCGTTCATCACCGCACCCGAGGGCAACGGACAGTTTATAAATCATTTTCTCGAAAAGGTTAAAGACAATGTCCGCAGGTCACAGATCGTCGTGTCCATAGTGCCAACTGACAAAGGCGTCGATGTGGTCTGTCTCGATAATGGAGAAGTTCGCGGTATTCATTGTGAAAAAGCGATCTTTGCGTCGCCGATGTTCACCGCTCCGTATCTGATCCGCGAGTTTCGCAAAGACGCGCCATTTATGGCAAGCGAGTTTCAGCACAATGCATGGTTTGTAGCAAATCTTTTTCTGAAGGACCGTCCGAAACCGCGATTTGCAAAAGATTTTCCGCTTGCGTGGGACAATGTTCTCTACGAAAGTCCTTCGCTTGGCTATGTGACGGCAACGCATCAGAAAGGCATCGATTACGGCCCAACTATTCTGACTTATTACTATCCAATGTGTGCCGAGGAGAATGGTCGGACAAAACTTTTTAACTACGAATGGCGCGATCTGGCCGATGTTTGTCTCACCGATCTCGCTCGTGCCCATCCGGACATTTACGATCTCACGGCGCGGCTAGACATTATGCGTTGGGGACACGCGATGATAAGCCCGAGGCCAAACTTTATCTGGAGCGGCGTCCGTGAAAAAGCGATCAAACCATATCGCAACATCCACTTCGCCCACACTGACCTGAGCGGCATCGCGCTTTTTGAAGAAGCGTTTCATCATGGCTTACGCGCTGCAAAGGAGGTGCTGGACGGCTAATGGACGCGGTGCTCACAAGACCAAACTACTGGCTTTTTTCTCGCGAGATTGATCTAACGGTCTTCTTGGGAAGTGCTTTGTTGTCAATGGCACTCCTTGCCGTCGGTTGGCAGCTTGGCGTTCTAAACGGTGAGTCGCCTGAATGGACTTGGATCTGGGCGGTGCTGTTTATTGATGTCGCGCATGTCTGGTCAACAAGCTTTCGGGTCTATTTTGACAAAAAGGAATTTAAGCGGCGATTTTGGCTTTACTTGCTCGTGCCGGTTTTAGGTTACGCAATAGGTGTCGCACTTTACTCAGAGGGCGAGCTTGTATTTTGGAAAGCTCTTGCAGCAGTCGCCGTCTTTCATTTTGTCCGTCAGCAATACGGGTGGGTCGCGCTTTATCGCCGTAAGCTGAATGAAACGGCAACCTGGACGTGGTGGATCGACGCGGCGGCCATTTATCTTGCGAGTGTTTATCCGCTGGCGTTCTGGATGACTCGGCTGCCGCGAAATTTTGAGTGGTTTGTTCAAAATGATTTTATTTCTATACCTTCGATCGTCGAAACTGTCCTCTTTCCGCTGTATGTTGTTGTGTTAACCGCGTATTTTGCAAAATCGATCTATCTCTATGTCACTGTCGGCTTTTTGAATATCGGCAAGGACATCGTTGTCGCAACGACCGCGATCTGCTGGTATGTCGGCATCGTTTATTTCAATTCCGACTATGCTTTTACCGTGACGAACGTCATCATCCACGGCGTGCCGTATTTTGCGTTGATCTATGTGTATGCTCGGTTTCGACGTGAATCGACTGGCCGTGTTTATCGAACGCTCTCGCAAAACTGGCTGATCTTTCTCGCAACGCTGTGGGTACTTGCCTATATTGAAGAACTTTTCTGGCATCGCGGCGTCTGGCATGAGAAGCAGTGGCTCTTTGGCAGCGATTGGGAATGGGGTAATTTGAAGACCTACCTCGTGCCGCTACTGGCATTGCCGCAATTGATACATTATGTTCTGGATGGGTTTGTCTGGCGGCGTAAGAACAATCCTGATTTTCGTCTGATGTAAAACAAAAAAGGCGGCTCGAGGCCGCCCTTTTATTCAACAATTCCCTAAATTAAATTACACGTCCCGGAATGAAAGGCATCGCCGGCATCGGAGTCATGGGCCGCATCGGCATCATCGGAGTCATCATTTGGCCCGGTGCAAACGTCGGCGGCGCCGGTGTCGAAGGCATTGCCAGTCGCATTTCGCCAGGTGCCGGGGCGATCATTACACCATCCTCGTCGCCGTCTGTCTGGAACATAAAACCGCCGCCCTTCGCAGCTTCAGGAGTAACTGAGATCGTCTGACGATTCTTGTCGCGCAGAATCGTAAGCTGAATATCGCCTTCTTTCTTGTCACTGATGACGCGAATCAGATCCATATTATTTTTAACGGCTTTACCGCCAGCTTCGACGATAATGTCGCCCGCTTTCAGCCCGGCTTTAAAGGCAGGTGAGTCTTCGCGAACATTGTTTATCATCACGCCGTTCTCGACGCCCATGCTTTCCGAGAGTTGCTTTGTCAGGGGATAAACCGAAATGCCGATCTGACGACGCTCGCCCATTTTCCACGCGAAATTTCTATCTTCGCCGTCCGGCATGGTAAAAGTCATAGGGCCATCGCCCTTCGGCAATTCTTTCAGTTCCTTCAATTTCTTTAATTCTTTCAGTTCAGGCAGGTTCTTCAGTTCCTTTTCCAGGTTCAGTTTGTCGATGTCTGGAATGGTCATCGCAAAATTGCCGTTCTCAAATTGCGGGCCATGACGTTTGCCAAGCGTTGCTTTTATGTCTTTTTCACGGCCGTTGCGAAGCACGGTGAGCGACACCTCGTGATCAGGTGCGATCTCTGAGATCAAACGGGTCAATTTGCGTGTGCTGGTGATCTCTTCGCCGTTTAGGCGGACGATCACGTCGTTGTCCATAATGCCGGCTGCGGCAGCGGGCGAATTTTCCATCACCTTTTCAACCGCGACACCGCGAACTTCCTTCAAACCGAACGTGGAAAAATTGTCCTTATTGACTTCCTGCGTCCGGACACCAAGATAGCCTCCGTCGCCGTCAAACGAGAACGCAAAAGAGCCCGCCGTCCTGGCCTTTTCCTTATCTTTCTTAGCTTCCGGCGCATCTTGTCCAAAAGCGAGGATAAAACTCGAAGTAACGATCAAAACCGACGCTAACGATCTAATAAACATAAAAAAACCTCCAATATTTGCGTTTAAATGGATAAAAAGGGAGCTGTCTTTAAGCGTATTTACGCCAAAGATATTGGGTTTGTTGCATTGAAATTGGAAAAAGGTTGCTTTTGCTGGCAGAAACGCGAGTGTAAA
>JANMDA010000017.1:0-2999 GCA_031376085.1 Chloracidobacterium sp. | reverse complement strand
CACAGATGATCGAGAATCGGCTTGCCCTCGGGATTGACCAAAGCTCCAGGATGCGGCGTGCCGAGACCGAACGCGATCATAAACGCTACGACCGTCGACACGGCAATAGTACCGCACGCGACAAGGCCGCTAAACGTCTCGTTCTTCAACCGCCCGCCGATCAGCCAATTGATCACGGCACCGGCAAGCGGTGCAAAAATTATTAGACTTAAGAGATTGTTTTCCATCAAAACTCGCAGGCTGGCAGCCTGCGTTCCGTCAATTTTTCAAAATACTCGCATCATCCACATCAACCGAAAGGCTGTTGCGGAAGAACGCGATGATTATGCCGAGTCCGACGGCGGCTTCGGCGGCGGCGACCGACATTACCATAAAGACAAAAAGCTGGCCGGTGACATCGCCGTAATATCGCGAAAATGCGACGAACGTCAGATTTACCGCGTTGAGCATCAGCTCGATGCACATAAACATCCCGATCGCGTTGCGTTTAAAAATAACGCCGACGCAGCCGATCGTAAACAATATTCCTGATAACGCCAGATAGCTGGCTAAGCTCGGTTCCATTTCGTTTAGTTCAACAGGCCTTTTTCCTGATGTTCGCGTTCCAACTCGTGTTCGACGACCAATTCCAATTGCGGCTGTGCCAATCGACGCGACAGCATAACCGCTCCGATGATCGCCATCAACAGCAAGACTCCGACGATCTCGACCGGCAATAAATATTCGGTGTACATCGCTTGCCCGATGCTCAAAGTCTTTCCTGCGGTCATACTTTGATCGGCTGGAACATTCTGAGCACGCATCACGGCGTAAAAAATAAAAAATGTCTGGACCAACAAGATCAGCCCGAGTCCCCCGCCAAGAGCGTAAAGATATTTCAGCCGATTCAGCGGTTTATCTTCATCCAGATTGAGCAGCATTATGACGAAGACGACCAGCACCATGATCGCACCTGCATAGATCAAAATCTGCACGGCAGCGATGAACGGAGCCGCAAGCGTCACATAAATGCACGACAGCGAAATAAACACGCCGACCAACGAGATCGCGCTATAGAGCGGATTTTTGTGATACACCATCGAGACCGCCGATGCTATCGCAAGACCCGCAAATAAGAAAAATAATGCTGTTCCAACCATAAGAAATTATTAACCGCAGATGGACGCAGATAAACACGAATCAATACAAATAATCAGCATTTTCAAATCCTTAAAAATCTGTGTTCATCTACGTTCATTTGCGGTTAAAATCTTGCCTATCTATTCAAGAAAAACACGACCACGATCGTCAGGATCACATTTCCAATGGCGACCGGCAGTAAAAACTTCCAGCCAAAATTCATTAACTGGTCAAAACGAAATCGCGGCAGGGTCCCGCGAATCCATATATACAGGAACAGGAACAGGCATATCTTCACAATAAACCCGATGTGGCTGATCAGTGCGTAACCGACCGTTCCCCATCCTATCCATGCCTGCAAACCTGTAATTTCAGCAAAACCCTTTAATCCCGGCAAATACCAGCCGCCTAAAAAGAGCACAGTGCACATCATCGAGACAGTGAACATATTCACATACTCGGCCATGAAAAAGAGTGCGAATTTTAGTGCGGAATATTCGGTGTGAAAACCGGCGACTAGCTCTGTTTCAGCTTCGGGCAGGTCAAAAGGTACACGATTGGTCTCGGCAAAAGCCGCGATCAAAAATACGATGAAACCGATGAACTGCGGGATGATAAACCACTTAAACGGTGAGCTTATTTGCGCGTCAATGATACCGTTGAGGTCGAGCGTCCCCGAAAGCATAACAACGCCAATGACCGAAGCTCCCATCGCGAGTTCGTATGAGATCATCTGAGCCGACGAACGCAAGCCGCCCATAAGTGAATATTTACTGTTCGACGACCAGCCCGCAAGAGCGATGCCGTAAACACCGACTGAAGTTATACCCAAAACATAAAGGACGCCGACGTCTATCTGAGCGATCGTGAGCGGCATATTCATCGCCCGCGGCACAAGCCAATTGATCCCGTCCACGAGCGAACTTCCAACAGCCGGTATCCACCCAACCGCAGAGATCAAATACGGAGATACCCAGGTCAGTGGATCTTTAATTATCGGTCCAAACGGATAAACAACTATCGGCATCAGCGCACACGTCAATGCAACCATCGGCGCCAGAAAATAAACGAACTTTGTCGATTTGTCGGGAACAAGATCTTCCTTAAAGATAAATTTGAGCAGGTCAGCGAATGGCTGCAGAACTCCCCACGGCCCGACACGGTTTGGCCCGATGCGTCCCTGTATCCAGCCGAGCACCTTGCGCTCCGCAAGCACCGTGTAAGCGACGATCATCAGCACGCCCTGAAAAGCGAACAGAATCCCGACACTGACCACGATGAAAGGAAATGCAGTTTTTAATACGGATTCCATATCAAACTATTTTGACCGGAGCAGAACGGTCGGATGCATGCACAGTTGCAGCCTCAGCCTTTCCATCTTCACGCGAAATACCATCAAGCCCAAACTGAACGAGCGGCGACACCAACAGATTCTCCGGTTTCGGATTGCCATGCGCGAGCAGATGAAATTGCGCTGTCTTGCTGGTCATTGTCGTCAATCGGTGCAGCTTATGGCCGACTTTTGGCACCTCAGTGATCTTTTCAGCCGAATTGCTCATTGCTTCAACCTTTTCTTTCAATGCCTTGAGCACGTTCGAAATATCTTTTTTGCCGCCAAAAGCATATTTTGCCTGAACCGGATTTGATTCGTCCTTTAACATCGGATAGCGAAGGCCTTCGTAAGCCGGGACGTTATCGGCAATAGATTTAAACACCATAGAGGCCGAAAAGTCGTAGCCGAATTCAACTCCCATTTCACGAGCGATCAGTGCAGTTATCATCCAATCAGGTTTTGATTGGTGAATTGGCTCAATAGCCTTACGAACGCGTTGAACATTACCCGCGTTATTCGTAAATGTTCCATCGACCTCTGCAAAACT
>JANMDA010000011.1:0-2038 GCA_031376085.1 Chloracidobacterium sp. | reverse complement strand
GGCTTCGACAGGGGCTTGTATAGATCTTTGAATGCACGTCGGGCTTTAGTATGGTTAGCTCGTTAAAAAAACTGTGCTAAAACAAATGCTAATCAAGAATTAGCTCTTGCAGCTTAGTTTAATTACTAACCTCAAGTGTCTCACCGGAAGTTGGCTTCTTGCGACCGGCCGAGGCATAACCCAGTAGAAGCTAGGGCACGTTCACCACCTGCGAATTTGTCTTAAATGTTAGTCAGGTTAGCTGCGGTTGAGGTTTTGTCCCTTTATCTGCTCATCTGCGGCGAAATTTAAGTAAATGGACTAAACGTGTAGATTTTACTGGTCGCAACCTTTGGATGCGGGTTCGATTCCCGCCGCCTCCACCACTTTCTTTCATATCTCGAACTAAAAGGATAACTAAATATCGGCGGGCTTGAATGTTGCGTCAATAAAATTATTGACGGTCTGTGCAACGTTTGCTAAAATGCTGAGAACGGAAATTTTCGTTTGTCGTCGAGATCGACAGGCAATTTGATTGTTCTGATGTTTGAAAATCTAATGAATGAAGCGCAGAAAAAGTTTTTTGCAAAAAACGTGGGACAGAGCCGAAATGCAGCCGCAAATGTAATGGTTGCAATATTTAGACTGTCCCACTATGAAGTGGGACACTAGTGGGACAGTCAAGCACACAAAATGTGATAACGCTTGTATTTGCAATATTTAGTTTGTGTTATGGCCTGCGCCATGTCCCAGGCATTTTTCTTCGAAAAAAACGGTGGGACAGTGGGACAGTTTGGGACACAGTCGAATGCTGCGGCAGGGCAAATACGATATAGTTGTGATTAGCGTGAATACTTTACCGATAGGCATTTTTGATTCGGGTGTAGGCGGTTTGACCGTTTATCGGGCGTTGCACGACCGTCTGCCAAATGAGCATTTTATCTATCTTGGCGACACGGCCCGCGTACCGTATGGAACAAAATCTCTTGCGACCGTAGAGCGTTATGCGATAGAAAATTCGCAGTTTTTGGCGTCACGCGGGATCAAGATGCTTGTCGTTGCGTGCAACACGGCGTCGGCGCTTGCATTGCCAAAGATACGCGAAAAGATTGGCCTCGATGTTGTCGGCGTGATCGGCCCCGGCGGGCGAAAAGCGGTTGAATTGACTAAGGATAAAGCTGCTGCACGGATCGGCGTCATCGCGACGGAAGCGACTGTTGCAAGCAACGCTTATTTCGAAGCGATCCGTCGTGCGTCGGAGACTGCCGAGGTTTTTCAGGCAGGCTGTGCGCTCTTTGTGCCGCTGGCGGAGGAAAATTGGATAAACGAACCTGAAACGAACTCGATCGCTGCTAAATACCTTGCCGAAATGAACAAATTCCGGCCGGACGCGCTCGTTCTTGGCTGTACACATTACCCGATCCTGCGGGATGTGATACAGCAGACCGTGGGCGAAAATGTTAAGCTAATTGATTCCGGCGAGGCGACCGCCGATGAAGTCGAACAGCTTTTGACCGAAAAAGGCCTGGCGAATCCAAACGCGGTTACCGGAAAACGCGAGCTTTGCGACGACCTCGATCATTTTTACGTAACCGATGCCGCGGACCGATTCGCCCGCGTCGCCGAACGATTTTTAGGAACCAAACCGTCGAAACTCGAGGCTATCGAAGTTTACGGCGGAGACGAACTCGTTAATAGTAAATCGTAAATAGAAAGACTGCGGCCTTTCTTAACTATTTACTATTCACTATTTACGATTTACTAATTTATGGGTTACGAACGAACAGACAAAAGAACCCACGACCAGATACGCAACACCAAGATCACGCCGAATATCTCGCCCTACGCCGAAGGCTCGGCATTGATCGAGGTTGGCGGGACAAAAGTGATCTGCACCGCATCGGTCGAGGACCGCGTGCCGATGTTTATGCGAAACAAAGGCCTCGGCTGGGTCACGGCTGAGTACTCAATGCTTCCGCGTGCGACGAATACGCGAACGCAGCGTGAGACCCAGCGGGGGCCGTCGGGGCGAACGCAGGAAATTCAACGGCTCATCGGC
>JANMDA010000417.1:0-7088 GCA_031376085.1 Chloracidobacterium sp. | reverse complement strand
AACAGAACATTTGAAAGATCATAATCAACGTCAAGATAATGATCATTGAATGTAGAGTTTTGCTCAGGATCAAGTACTTCAAGTAAAGCGCTTGACGGGTCGCCGCGAAAATCGGCCCCCACCTTATCGATCTCATCGAGCATTATCAGAGGATTGTTTGTTCCAGCCTGCTGAATTGCCTGTATAATGCGGCCCGGCATCGCTCCGACATATGTACGGCGATGTCCGCGTATTTCGGCCTCGTCATGCAACCCGCCTAGTGATAATCGGATAAATTTGCGATTCAGTGCCCGCGCAACCGAACGCCCAAGCGATGTTTTGCCGACTCCGGGCGGGCCGACGAGACAAAGTATTGAGCCTTTTGGCTTTTCACGCAGCTTTCTGACGGCGAGCGATTCGACGATCCTTTCTTTTACACGCTCCAGGCCGTAGTGGTCGTCATCGAGTATCTTTTCGGCCTTTTTCAGGTTGAGGTTGTCTTTTGAGGTTTTTGACCATGGAAGGTCGGTCATTATATCCAGCCAATTTCGCAGCGTTGCTGTTTCCGCTGTATCAGGGTGCATCCGCTCAAGCTTTTTCAATTGCCGGAGCGATTCTTCCTCACCATTTTCAGGCATTTTTGCCTTTAGAATTTTGTCCCGATATTGCTCAATTTCCTCAAATAGCTCATTTCCCTCGCCTAGCTCGGACTGAATCGCCTTTAACTGCTGTCGCAGGAAATAATCGCGCTGTGACCGGTCGATGTCGGCCCGTGCCTGAGTGTTTATCTCCTGCTGAACAGTCAATACGTCGATCTCTTTGCTCAAAAGGTCATTGACGCGACGAAGCCTCGGCACCGGATTTTCAATATCAAGCACGCTCTGAGCGTCTTCGACTTTTAATTCGAGATTAGACGCCGAAAGATCGGCGAGACGGCCTGCGTCATCGAGATTGGCAATGATCGCGAGAACCTCCGGCGAAATGTTCTTTCCGAGGCTTGCCGCACGCTCCATTGAGCCGCGAACGTTACGAACGAGTGCCTCGACCTCAAGCGAATTTTCAGGTGCGAGTGGCTCGGAGATCGGTGTAACGCCGGCTTTGACATAATCCCCGCTTCCTTTTACCGAATCGACGCGGCAACGCGAAAGGCCTTGTATCAGTATGCGAATACGTCCGTCGGGCAGCTTGAGCATTCGCATGATTATCGCGACCGTTCCGACAGTGTAGAGATCGTCTTGTTCGGGTTCCTCTTTGTTTACATCTTTTTGCGAGACAAGCAGGATCATCCTGTCCTGGCCCAAAGCAGTTTCAACTGCCTTTATCGACCGGTCACGCGACACAAAAAGCGGAACGATCATAAAAGGATAAATTACGATGTCGCGCAGAGGCAGCACAGGCAGTTCCGACGGTATCTGAACCATCTGTTCTACAACATCCGTCTCAGCCAGAGAAATAGGAAATTCTTCGATCTCAACCATAAACTTTCTATGTTAAGTAAATCGGCACGAAAGGGCAAAATGAGGACAATAGAGGATGACTAAAATATTAGCCGATAATCCGGCGAAGAAAGTTAATATTTTCTTCGGTGAGATCTGTAAATCGTATTCCAAAACCAAACCCGGGCAATAGGTATGCGATCTCACCGGTGAAGGGCATCGAGTTTTCGCCGTATTTGATCTTTAGCGATATGGGTTCGCCTTCGACGACGCTTGCGATCGAATCGACGTAGCAACCGCCGAGGCCGATTTCACTGATGCGGGTGTCATATTTGGCAGACGAAAATTCCAGCACGGCTTCGGCAACTAGTTCTTTGCGTTCATATTTTCTTTGTTCGGACATATTCTACCTACTTTTTGGTTTTCTTTGCTTTTCTTGTTTTTGAGCGGACGAGATCTTTTACTTCGGACATAAACTCCGAAACGTCTTCGAATTGAAGGTAGACGGACGCAAAGCGGACATAAGCGACCTTATCCAAAGCCTTCAGCCGCCGCATGATGATCTTGCCTATGTCGGTGGTCGCGAGTTCGCGATCCAATGAATCCTGAACATTCTTTTCGACCTCATCGACGATCGCTTCTAATTGAGGAGTCGATATCGGCCGCTTTTCCGAAGCCCGGAACAGACCAGCAAGCACCTTGTTGCGGTCCCAGCTTTCACGTTTGCCGTCTTTTTTGACGACCATATATGGAATTTCGTCGATGCGTTCGTAGGACGTGAAACGCCGTCCGCACACCAGGCATTCGCGGCGGCGGCGGATCGAATCTCCGTCCTTCGATTCCCGCGAATCCACGACCTTGTCTTCAATATGTGAGCAAAAAGGGCAACGCATAAGCAGTGGTCTGTTGTCAGTGGTCAGCGGACAGTATTAAAAAAACTAAGATTCTGGTTCAAAATTGGGTGAATCGGTCTCGATCTCGCGTTCTGCGTTTTCGCTCGACAGAAGGCTGCGAAACTTCTCGACGCTGATGTCGCCGTGCATTAAATAGTATATCCCGAACAGCAGAGCCGGAACGAAATAGATCAAATGCATCATTATTGAAACCGCTGCCGCCTGGTCGGGTTTGACGCCGAGAAGGATGATGCTGAAGGCCGTCGCTGCGTGAAACGCTCCGGCCGCTCCTCCGGGTGTCGGAGCCAGCGAGCTGAGCGTTGCAACACCCATTACAAAAGTCGAGTCAAGAAATGTCATTGTCAGCAGCGTTCCGTTATCCGCCGTCAGATTAAAAGCCAGCAGTATCAGCCACGTCGGTATGGCAATACAAAGCCATAACACAGCTGTCCAAAAAATGGACAGAAAAACGTCCATCGGGCTTTTGAGAATATCGAGAGAAGACGCAAGCTTTCCCAGCACGCTCAAAAATATATAGCGCAATCGGCCCGGCACAAATTTGCGGTCCGTCAGCCGTTCAAAAAAACCTATTATTGATTTCGAATAGCGGTGGTAAACTACAAGGCCGATAATACCGGCCAGGATCAAACCGCTCAAAATATTTCCGACGGACTTTATGTAGGCAAACTGATCTGCGTGTTCGGGTGGTATGCGAAACCAAATGAGACTCACGGAAAAGAACACCATAAGCGATGCGAGATCGAGTATTCGCTCAATAACAATGGTCACAAACGCTGCGCTCGGCCTAATACGGTTATCACGCATCGGCAACCACATCGGACGGACGATCTCGCCCGCGCGGCCAACTATTAAAATGGCCGCAAAGCCGACGGTAGTCGTCGCAAAAAGGTCATGCAGACGTGACTCTGATATTGGTTTGAGCAGCACCTGCCAACGCACGGCGCGGATAAAATAGCCCAAGCAAATCCCAGCAAAAGCCAGAGCGAGATATCCCTTGTTCGCCTTCGCCAATCCTGACCGCACTTCTGCCCAATCCAGGTTCCTCCCGAAAAAGTACAGGATGACAACCATTAGCAGAAAAAGGACTATGAATTTTAGATATTTACGCAATATGCTCGTACCTGATCCGGCGATCAGTTCCCCGTTCGAATAAAAATGCTATGCAATGGCGTTCCAGCCGAGATTTCAGCCGCAAAGACATATAAGATACCGCATTTGATCGAAAAATGGAAAATATGGCATTTGGAAATGCAAAAATCTGCTATCTTTTTGTTGGAACTTTTGTTTTTCCGGCCTCGTAACAAATTGTTGACAAGGCGAGGTTTCGTGCTTTGTTGCTTTTGGGCAAGGGGCAAGTAAGTTTCGGGAGAATACGTTTTTGGAAGCATTAAAGGCTGTGACCGAAATAAATGGTGCGGAACTCGTCAGACGTGCTCGTGCAGGCGACGGCGCGGCGTGGGAAGATATTGTTTCCGCTTACTCCCGGCGAATCTTCAATCTCGCTTACCGTTTTACCTCGAGCGTTGACGCGGCCGAAGACCTGACGCAGGACGTTTTTATCCGCATTTACAAAACGCTTGACCAGTACGACGCGAAACAGGGCGACCTTTCGAATTGGCTCATGCGACTTGCCCGAAATTTGATAATCGACGATTACCGGCACCGCCTGCGCAACCCGCAGAATTCGATGGCAGATGCGGTTGACGATCATTCGTACCATTTGCGTGCCGCCGGGACTTCGGCACACAAGGAAATGGAGCGGAAAGAGTTGGCGTCGCAGGTGCAGGAAGGCATAGACAAACTGCCGGAAGACCTAAGAACGTGCGTCATCCTGCGTGACATCGAGGAATTGACATACCAAGAGATCGTCGATGTTTTGAAAATACCGGAAGGCACCGTCAAATCGCGTATAAATCGCGGAAGAATTGAGCTGGCGAAGATCTTGAGAAGGATGAGAGTGGTAACTATATAAGGGGATATTAACCGCAGAGACGCAAAGACGACGCAAAGACGCGGAGAAGGAGATGATTGTCGAAATAATATTTCATTTGATTATTCAAGGGTTTGAATTGATTTTGCACAGCTTCTCAGGGTCTCAACGGTATAAATAATTATGAAAAAGGAGCAGCACAACATTATTAATTGTTCGACGTTTGAAGAACTGTTGACCGATTATCTGGATAAGACGCTGGAAAGTTCGGCTCATAAGTCGATAGCCGCTCACGCGCTTAGCTGCCCGCTTTGTCATTCGCTGCTCAATGACGTAAAGAAATCTCTTGAGGTCTGCCGCAATATTGCTGTTCCGGCTGCTTCTATAACGCGGCTTGAGGCACGCGTTATTTCGATGACAACGCCCGAAACGGCGATGACATGCGAGGATTTTGAAGGTTATCTGACGGATTACCTTGACGGATTTTTGCCAGCGGCATCGTTCCACCGCTGGGAACGCCACGCGGCTCTTTGCACAACATGCGAAGATCTGCCCGGAATGGTCGTTCGTTCGATCGCGGCTTGTTATACATACAAGATGGAAGAATTGCCGTTGCCTGCCGGATTGCATGTGCGAATTCTCAATCTCACTATTGGCACAGCCAAAGCACAGGAAGTGAAAATGTCGTGGGCGGGTCAGGTTGGTGAATGGTTTAACGGGCTGCGATTTCCGGTTGGCATTCCGCAGCTTGCTCCGGTTGCGGTGATGTTCCTTTTTGCGTTTCTGGTATTTAGCCAGACGGTTTCGGCGGACGGGTCGCTTGCCGGAGTTTATACAAAGGGCTTCGAGCTTGCCGAGCAAACCTATCAGCAAAGCGCCGACGCTTGGAATGGCAGGCCGAATTTGGCAGTTGAGCCGATCAGGCAAGATCCGATCTCGGGCACAACCGACGTATCTAACGGGGAAAATAAATAATGAATTGCTCTTACCACAGTCAAAATGCGGCAGTAGTCGGCTGTAACGGCTGTGGGCGTCCGCTTTGCCCCGCTTGTGATCATCGCATCAAGGGTTTTCCTTATTGTCAGGACTGCATCGTCCAGGGCGTCGATCTTTTGCGGCAGCAAACCCGTGCCAATAATGTTCCTTTTGTAAAAAAACGCACTTCGCCGGTGATCGCTACATTTTTATCGATGGTATGTCCCGGCCTTGGCGCCGCGTATAACGGGCAGACGGTGAAGGCCCTCGTGTATTTCGCTGTTTTTGTCGGGCTGTTTCAAATGGCCGTTATGACCGGTGCAGCATTGTTTTTCTTTGGATTTATCGGCATGTGGTTCTTTGCCGCTCTGGATTCATGGCGGACGGCGCAGATGATCAGATCGGGATTAACACCCGATGTAGCTGACGATGTTCTGGTGAGTAGGTTTTCGGGCAATCCAAAACTCTGGGGTATTGTATTGTTGGTTTTGGGCGTCGGTTTTATTTTCAGGCATTTTATTGATCGTGGATTTTTGACGCGTGTGATCCTGCCGGTGATGCTCATCGGCCTTGGAATTTATGTAATCAGAGGCTATATTCTAAAACCGAAAACCACCGAATCAAGATACACGCCGCGCGAACAGCCGAATTTCGCGCTCGCTCGTTCACAACCTAACCAAGCCGAGTATCAAATGGCAGATTTTGCAAACCGGCCGCGAAGCGGAAACTGGAGAGATAATTAGAGGAGTTTGAATTATGGTGATGTTTGTAAAGGCCGCGTCTATTCTGGGAAGCCTCATAGTCCTTATCGCTCTGGTTATCGCCCTTCTCAAAGCTTTGATCGGATTTGTCGGATTTCTGGCTTTTGCCATAAAATTGATCATCGTTCTCGCATTCCTGGCGCTTTTTGCCGCAGTTGGTTTTATGCTTTTTCGCGCATGGCAGCAGAAGCAGAGAGCGGAATAAATCACTAACAACAAAATAAATTTACCAGCTGCTGGCTACTGACTATTAGCCATTTGCCTACATATAGTATCGGTTTGGCATATTTGCCTTTTCGGGCAGCTTATGTTGTTATAGATATACGTTTCTTATAGCAGTCTTTAGAAACACCAAGGGGGTTGTCGCCCACGACAAACAAGAGTTGCATGTATTTTATGCGGCTTTTGATAGGTTTCGCGTTAGTCGCTCGCGGCTATTCTTGCGTGATTCCGCTGTGCTGAAATGCGTTTTATTTCGGTGCGAAATCATGAAATAAGGAGCTTAAAAGCATAATGCAGAATAACGACAAGTCATATACTTTTCTTTTATCGCATTCATCAAAATCAAGAATTTACATTAAAAGGGTCGCCGTCTCGAAAAGCCTCGTGAATTTCGGTTCGGTCGGTGTCTTTTTCTTTATCTGTATTACAACTTTAGGGATCGGGATCGGCCGGGCAATAGAAACGCCAGTTTTTGCCGAAGCACTCGCACAGACGTCGGTTACAACACAGTTTACAGCCGAATCGGCAACCGTTGCGGAAACGGTTGCTTACGCGGGACCTTTCGCAGAAGGCGGCTCAGCGTTGAATACCGGCGGCCCGGCAAATAACGAACAGGTTGCAAGCGGTGATCCTGAGATAGACAGCGCCGTGCTCGCGATCCGCCAAAATGCCGATCCGGACTTTCTTCCGACGATGTGGGCACATTTGGGCAAGATCAATAACGAATTCGGCTTTCGCCGCAATCCGTTCGGCGGACGTGCCTATGAGTTTCATCCCGGAATAGACATCGACGGCGAACGCGGCGATATTGTCATCGCTCCGGCAAACGGTACGGTCATCTCAGCCGGCTACAAAGGCGGATACGGCAATA
>JANMDA010000345.1:0-2822 GCA_031376085.1 Chloracidobacterium sp. | reverse complement strand
CAGAGGGCCAAGGAAAGCGGTATCGAGAAAGATGTCGATGACCGCGTAAACCAGCGGATGGTCGAGATAATGAAGCAGTACAACCTTAAGACCGTTGACGAGCTTTACGCCATGATGGAAAAAAGCGGCGTCGATCCAAAGGAACTAAAGGAAACCTGGCGTAAACAAGAGACGCGCGAACAGGTCATTCAGAAAGAGCTTCAGTCAAAGGTGTACTGGGAACCTAATGGCGAAAAGTTGAAAGCCTACTACGAAAAGCATAAAGAAAAATTCACAAAGCCCGAAACCATATCATTTAGCGAGCTTTTCCTCGGTTTCGCGGGGCGCAGCGAGGCGACGGTTCGAGAAAAGGCGGCTCAATTACATACGCAGTTAAAGGCCGGCGGCGACTGGGCAAAGATCCTAAAGGACAACAGCGATACACCCGTGGTCACGCAGGGAGCGGGCAAACTCGAAGACGCTCGGATTGACGCAATGGGCGAAAAACTGATCGGCCCTCTAAAAGGCATAAAAGCCGGCGAAATCACCGCACCTTTCGAACTCGATCAGTTGGGAATGGTCATTCTGCGTGTCGACGCCCGCCAACAAGCGAGCAGCGAATCGGTCTTTAACGAAAACGCCGTGCGAATGGCTATGTTGA
The DNA here is from genome assembly GCA_031376085.1 of Chloracidobacterium sp. Classification (GTDB taxonomy): domain Bacteria; phylum Acidobacteriota; class Blastocatellia; order Pyrinomonadales; family Pyrinomonadaceae; genus OLB17. The sequence goes on along the minus strand of JANMDA010000345.1, from coordinate 2,182 downwards.
CTGAACGGATGCCCGACGAACAAAAAAAATACATGGCCAAACTCCGCGAAGAGTCTTACATAAAGATCAGCGACACCTACCGCCCGATCGTTAATCCCATCCTCTTCGCCGACGAACGCCAGGATAAATCAAAAAACTAGTTAGTAACAACTTTGCGTACTTTGCGGCTTGGCGGGAAATATGCCTATTTTATCCCGCAAAGACGCCAAGACCGCAGAGAAGACCAAAGACTAACTGTCCCACTGTCCCGACGTTTTTTTCACGCCAATCGTGTCCAAACTGTCCCGCTGCTGTCCCACTTACAAGTGGGACAGTCTAAACATTGTAAACATTGCGGTTACAGCCGTATTTTATCGCTGTTCCGCGAGTTTTTGAAAAAATGTAAGACAATGTCCTACAAAATCTGTAACTACTGTAAACAATAATGTTACAGTAACTCCAGTGCTCCGAATGCGGCGATCTTCGGTGGGACATGGCGCTTTTTGGCCTGAAAAAGTTGGCAATTCCCTTGCTTATTACCGGCATAAATTGTCAAAGAGCAAAATCGCCGAGATACAAAGATCCCGAATCAAGCTAGCGCATTTCGAGACGAATTGAAATACCAATTTTCCCGATATGACATGGTTTTCCCGATTCGACACAACTTTCCATATGTACGCTAAAGATTTAGCACGAATAACACGAAAAAACACGAATAAGAAAAGCTTTTGTTTTCGTGGTTGTTCGTGGCTAATTTTTTACGCTAATACCAAAACGCCGTCTGGGTCGGCTTGTCGCCGTTTGAGCCGAATTGGAATGCCTATTTGATTTTTATTTCAATCGTCCCCAAGAGATATTTTTTTTCTGATGCAGCAGACTGCGTGCCTTTTTTCATCTCAATTGTCGCTTTATATTTCCCTTTCTTGAGATCATATAAATCCGCTAAATTAAAAGTGGTGCTGATCTTGCCGCCTGCTGGGATCGGAGACAAACGGGCAGAACGGGATGGTCCGAGCAGCAACGCCATTATTTCCGGCGTGATTTCCCTGCTCCCCGGGGTCTGCTTGGCAACTAGTTTGGCAACTAGTTCCTCTTTGCGAGAAAGAACTCGCCTTTGGTTAGAATCAAGGAGTTGCGTATCGAACTCTCCTTCAAAATACTTCTCGAAATAGATAATTTCTACAGTCTTATTCTCCACGGTAATAATAATTGGGATATTTTGCTTTGACCTTACTGAAACCGTCGCCGTTTTAATACAAAATATCCGCCCCTCAATAACGGATGTACAACCCGGACGGATCTTTTTTTCTGTCGCAGCCTTAAGCTGACGCTTCTGCTGCTTTGGCTGGGTATCCTGCGCTAATAGGTTCATGGTCATTAAACTGGCGACTATTGCACCGAGCAAAATCTTTGTCATATACTAACTCCTCGTTTCAAGTATTACAGCTAGTCACATACACCTGCATAAGGCTGCAGTTGTGACCAGACTGGGAACTCCGTGGAATCGACGCCCGTTGGATTGCCCGGTATTATCACATCCGTAGGGCTCCATAGCGGCGGACTTGTTGATGTCAATGTTGCTCGTCCATGCCAGACCCAATTAAGTCGATTTAATGTAACCCATGACGAATCTGTCGTATTGGGCCTAAACATCAAATAGACTCGGTAATTTGCATCGTAATCGGCATTCACATAAAACGGTTCCCCTCCAGGTAGGCTGCCCCTTAACGGAGACAAAGGCTGATCAGTTATAGTGTATGGATCAAGGGCATAAGGATAGCACCCGTCTAGCCCCTGCAGCACACCAGGTATGATAGCCGGCGTTCCTGTGGGCGTGGGATATGCAACGGTTCTAGTATTACTCCCGTCAACCAATTGAACAAACTGAAATTGCCCGCTAAAGCCCGTCGGTATCGTGGTTGTTCCTCTCGTGATGATAATTCCGGGGTAGTTTGAGCTGGACTGAGTACCTAGGAACAGAAGTGCGGCGGGGCTATCGACTCTAGAGATTCCAGAACTCGATGTTACCGTCGTTGTCGGCCTTTTCACGTTGAATCTTGCTTTTGCTGTGTTTGATACTCCATTTACAGTAACGCTGTAGCTAACTTCTTTGTTAGCAATATTACCTCCACCGGTGTACCAAACAAAATTCGTTGCATTTGTGTTTAGTCCTGTGACTGGAACCGTAGCTCCTGAGGTTGGA
>JANMDA010000075.1:0-10688 GCA_031376085.1 Chloracidobacterium sp. | reverse complement strand
GCGATCACCGAAACTATCCTTCTCAACGAAGACCATCAGGTGACATGGTCGTTCAGCGGCCTCGAAGACCCGTCCGATGCCGTAGCGATCCTAAAGATCCAGAATGCCGCGCTCGAACCAAATCTCCTGCTTGAGATCGCGAGAGTTTGCAGCCAGGGTTTGTTTACCCGCTCGTCAATGCAGCCTGCAAAAGACGATGCTCCGACGCTTTGGCAAATTGTTGAAAACATTCCTCCGTCACTGCTAACAGTGATTGACCGCATCAATAAAAAGCTTCTGCCAGGCGGAGAGATTGACGATTCTGCCTCGCCCGAACTCGCAAAACTACGCCGTGAAATAAATTTACAAAAAGGGCGGCTAACTAAATCGTTAGAATCCGCAATGCGTAAAGCCGGAACGGCGATCCAGGACGAAATTGTTACGGTCAGAAACGATAGATTTGTCATTCCTGTCAAAACCGATTTTCGCGGCAAGGTTAGCGGTGTCGCCCACGGATTTTCTTCGAGTGGTTCGACGGTTTTTGTCGAACCGCTCGAAGCCATTGAGGCAAACAACGAACTTCAAAACCTAAAAGGGCAGGAGGAACGCGAGGTCGCCCGGATATTATTCGCGTTGACCGAAGAACTTCGAGAACAGCTTCCGGCAGTCGAGATGGCAGTCGAGGCCGTCGCCGAACTTGATTTCATAAAAGCGAAGGTCGAATTCGCACGCAAATTCAGTGCTGCGGTTCCTGAAACTACCGATGAAACTCTCGATCTAGTCGACGCCCGACATCCGCTTCTTGAAGAAAACTTAAGAAATATTTCAACGCAAAGACGCAAAGACGCAAAGTCAGAAACATCTACGCCTACGGGTAGTCTAACGTCGGACATAGTGCCGGCTTCGTTTTCACTAACCCGCAACAACTCTGTAATGATAATCTCCGGAGCCAACGCGGGCGGCAAAACGGTCGTACTCAAAACCGCTGGCTTGCTTAGTTTGATGGCTATCTCAGGCCTGCCAGTCCCGGCAAAGGAAGCCAAAATTCCCTTTTATCGCTCAGTGTTGGCGGACATCGGCGATCATCAATCGCTTAGTGCTAATCTTTCAACATTCTCGTCGCATATGTCTAACATCGCCGGAATGATAAATGAATGCGTTCCGCCTTCACTCGTCCTGCTCGACGAGGCAGGCACCGGCACTGACCCGGAAGAAGGCTCGGCCCTTGGCGTTGCCATAGTCGATCATTTCCGTTCAAAAGGCGCTCAGGTCATCGCTTCGACGCATTATCAGGGGCTGAAAATGTACGCCGCTAATGACGAAAGCGTTATCAACGCCTCGGTCGAATTCGACGAAAAAACATTGCAGCCGACATACAAGCTGTTGCTCGGCCTCGCCGGTGCGTCGTCCGGCATCGAGATCGCGCGGCGGTTCGGTATCGACCAAACGGTCATCGACATCGCTCGGGAGAACCTCGACGTTTCCGCGCAGGATGCCGAGGCTTACCTTCTAAAACTCCAAACCGAATCCAAGATCGCAACCGACCTTCGCGTCGCCCTCGAAGAAGAACGCGAAGCCGTCGCGATGAAATACGCAGGCCTTGAGATCGAAGCGGTAAAAAAAGAAAAAAAGCGTCAAAAAGAATTCGAAAGCGAATTGGCACAGGCTGTTGACGATTTCGATCGCCAGTCAAAGGCCTTTATCAAAACCCTCGAGGACAAAGCCCTAAAAACCCGCCTCGATAAAGAACGCCTGTCACGAAAGGCCGAATTGAATCGTGCAGTCATATCAAAGGTCAGCGGTACAAGTGGTCAGTGGTCAGTGGCCGGTGGTCAGACGGGCGGAAACGCGAGAGTAAACGAGCGTGCCGATCCGAAGTCTACAATTCTCCAGGTGGGCAGCAAGGTCATCACATCCTTCGGCAACATCGGCACCATCGAAAGACTCGACAAAGAAGTCGCCGAAGTCCTCGTCGGCCACCTGCGTCTGCGCGAAAAGATCGCCGACCTGCAATTGGCAGAACCGCTTGCGTCAGCAAGTGGCAAAAACACTGGTTCACATTCAACGTCCTGGCCACCCGCTCCCCCGGGCGGTTCAGCCACTCTTGTCCGTGCCATCGACGGCCGCGACGCCGAACTCAATCTCATCGGCAAAACCACAGCCGACGCCGAATACGAGCTTGACCGCTTCATAGACGAAGCCTACATGGCCCGCACGCCGCGAATTCGCATCATCCACGGCTTCGGCACCGGCGCTCTAAAAAATTATGTGCATCATTTCTTAAAGAACAGCGAACTTGTAGAAAAGTTCGAATTCGCCTCGTCAAACCAAGGCGGCAACGGCGCTACAATTGCAGAATTGAAACAATAAGACACTAGAAATGAAGACCTTTTCTCGAATCATATTTCTTCTTCTACTTACAATAACGATTGCCGGTCAGGAAATCGAGCAATTCCGATATTGGAATAATGGGGTTGGCATTGCCAACCGATGGGTGATTGGAAATATGCCTGAGAGTGAGATTGTCGAAGTTAAGAAACGCTGGGATGAAATCGGGGAATCGTTAAAAACAACTACTAATCCTTTTGCAGGCACTTATTTCCAATCTGGTAATCGCGGCTATTACTTGCGTTGGTCGCCCGAAAAAGGCTTTGTTTATGTTTACTATTACGAATACTTCGTTCTGGATGCGAGTTTTGGAAAGATAGTCATTGAGGATTCCGTTATTGAATTTATCCCCGAACGCGAGATGACATACTCGCGATCTAATTACTCTCTTAAAACACCATTGTCTTGGGTGCCAGCCTTCAAAGGAAAGTATTTTGTAAAAAAGGAAGCAGTCAAATCATTCGGCGATTTTTACGCCGGCTTCGGCGAGTTCAACGGGTTCCCTAGAAAATGGAATTGCGATTGTGGTCCGTTTGCGGAAAGGGCCGACAAAAATGTTGATTACGACAAGAACGCGGCTTATATTCTTCCGGATAAATATTCCAGTGCGATTCTAAAACCGATCTCTGGGCGTATCGCTACCGTCGGCAAAAAATATCTCTCATGGCGTCCAGTCAGCGAAAACAGTGGAGAACTGGCGTCGGTTACACCCGTAACTCTCAACGTAGGGCAGACACGTGGAGTAAAGGCCGGTCTAATGTTCTTTTTGGAACCTGATTTCGAAGGCCTTCATCAGATCATCAAGGTTTTGAGAATTGGAAAAAGATCATCTTCGGCTATTGTGATTCGCGAGATTGATGAAAACAAGAATGAAAATTATCCGGACTGGAATGATAATTCGATCAAACCTCGCCGTATTCGATACCCTCAAATCCAAGTAGGCTCAAGAGTCACGACTCGTTCCGTGGATAGCTTATAGAAAATCAGAACGCTATATGGCAATATTTCATCGACGGGTATGACGAGTTCATTTCTTGACATATATGCGATTTTGTGCTATCCTTGCAACACATGATTTGTATACATTGCATTAAAAAATCGACAGGAAAATTGGCTCTTATATTGGCCACTTTTTCCTGCGTATCCGAAGTCGAAAAGTTTTTTTCGAAATTCGTGGGACAGGCCAATATTACAGCCGTAACCCCATTATTAACAGCATTTAAACTGTCCCACAATGGGTTGGGACAGCCTGGGACAATGGGACAGCCAATAAACACAGCTAAGCTCAATATTTACAGACAATTACCGGCATTCTGGCTGTAACACAATGTAACACAACGACATATTTGGGAACAAGCTGAACAGCAAAAAAATGCTCTACGACCAATACTTCATCGACGATCTGAAAAACCGTGCCGATCTGGTACGGATAATACAGCCGTATGCTCAGGATCTAAAGAAGAAGGGTGCGAATTGGATGGCGTGTTGTCCGTTTCATCAGGAAAAGACGCCGTCGTTTTCGGTCAATCCGTCGAAGGGGTTTTACAAGTGTTTCGGCTGCGGCAAGGGCGGTAGCGTTTATAACTTCCTGATGGAGATGGAAGGGCTGAGCTTTCCCGAAGCCATAAAACGCGTCGCCGAGATCAGTGGCGTGATGCTGCCCGAGCCTATCGACGACCAAAACTACGAGATCAACAAAAAGAAAAAAGAAGAGAAGAAAAAGATCGCTGACGAGATCGTCGAGCTAAACAAGATCGCTCTTGAATTCTGGGAAACCGAGCTACAAGCCAAAAATGCAAAGGCAAAAGCGGCCCGCGAATATTTGGAAAAACGCGGCATATCAGAAGAAACGCAAAAGGCTTTTCACATCGGCTTTTCGCCCGATAAATGGGATGGTTTGCTGAATGTTCTTCGCGAGAAAAATATTGACGAAAAGCTGATCGAGCAAAGCGGTCTTGTATCCGTAAATGAAGAAAAAGACCGCGTTTTTGACCGCTTTCGCGGGCGGATAATGTTCCCTGTTTTGGATGTAAACGGCAACGCGATAGCTTTCGGAGCCCGTGCGATGGGTTCGGATGAACCAAAATATCTTAATTCGCCCGAAACGCCCGCTTACACAAAAGGCGATCATCTTTACGGCCTTTTCCAATCGAAGAACGACATACGGCAAAAGAAATTTGCCATTCTCGTCGAAGGCTATCTCGACCTGATCGCCCTTTATCAGTTCGGCATCACCAATGTTGCCGCGAGCCTCGGCACGGCGTTTACCGATCAGCAGGCAAAGCTCCTACACCGTTTTACCGACCGCATCGTCATCAATTACGACGGCGATTCGGCGGGTATCAAAGCTGCCCGGCGTGCCATCGAGCATTTGCTTCCGCAGGAATTTGACATCAAGGTGCTGGTGCTGCCCGATGGCAAGGACCCCGACGATTTTATCCGTGAAAACGGTGTCGATGTTTATAACGAACGCCGGGGCAAATCGACTCCGTTCCTGCGTTTTGCTCTCGACGCGTCGGTAAAAGACCGCAATCTTAACAACGCTAAGCAAAAAGCCGAGGCAATCGAGGATTTTCTGCCAGTGATCTCTGTCATTCGAAATAATATTCAACGTCGTGAAAGCTTTGATCAGGCGATGACATTTTTTCATATCGAGGACGCCGGCCTGCGGCGTGAACTTTGGAGTTCGATAAAAAATACGGACCACGGCCATACGCCGAACATTACGCAGAAGGTTTCCCGAGCCGCCCGAGCCAAGATCACCGTCGCCGAACGCCGCCTGTTGGAGTTGCTGATCTTTGACCGTGAATTGCAGGACATAATACTGCCGCAGCTTGAGCCAAGCGATTACGAGAATGTTTCGACAGCCGAAATCTTCGCTGCGTTAATGGCAGCTCGCGAAGCGCAGCAGGAAATCGATATTCCAACCCTTTTTGAGCATATCGGCGATGACGACACTTCCCTTGAGCTTGCCCGCGAACTGCTGGCAGGCAAGCCGCGCCGCGAAAAGGACATCGCGATTGATGACGTGCTTCACCAGGCCGAAAATTGCGTTTTCAGCCTGCGAAATATGGCCATCAACAATAGGATCATGGAAATCAGCCGCGAAGCCGTGATGGCCGAGAGTTCGGGCGATGCCGAACTTTTTAACCAGCTCACCTTTGAGCAGCTTGATCTTGAAAAAATACGTCGTGAGTTACAGCGTCGGATCGTTGAGTTGTGATATACTTACCGTTTTTATGCCCATCGCCGCTATGTTGAACATTTGGCGTGTTTTGGACGTAGTAAATATATAACGAACAACGATTTAACCGACATTTTAATCTAACACTTTTTATAGAATATGCCTGATTACGACGAAAAAGAAGACTTAGTAGATCGCCTGGTAGCCCTCGGCCGGCGAAAAAAGGGGCTGAGCCTCGACCAACTCCATCGCGAACTCCCGGAAAACATGCTGTCGTCTGACGACATCGAGGATGTTTTGGAGAGGCTCGAAGGAGCCAATATTTCAGTAACCGAGACCGACGCTCAGCTTATCGAGCGTGCGCAAACTCTGGCACTTGACGACGAGGAAGAAGAGGCGACCGATGACGACGATCTCGACCTTGATCTGTCTGCCGGTGTTCTTGATAAATCCAACGATCCGGTTCGCCTTTACCTGCGTGAAATGGGTGTCGTTCCGCTTCTCAACCGCGAAGGTGAAGTTGTCATCGCAAAACGGATCGAACGCGGCCAGATAAAAACGCACAAGTCCATTTCGCGTTCGCCCATTGCGGTCGAACGGCTGCTGAAGATCGGTGAAGACCTTGCCGTTGGTAAGGCCAGTATTCGCGAGACGGTTGTGTTCTCTGAACAGGCCGAGATATCGATCGAGGAGGACAAGGCGGAAGAATATCTCCGCTGGACGCTCGAAGGGATCGAGAGCATTCGCGGGAATTTTAAAGAGGTTCTAAAATCCTGGATAGCTCTAACCAAAGAGCAGGAAAAGGCGGCGGGCAAGAAATCAAAGCGGCTGCGAACCTTGCGTCGAAAGACGGGGCGGCTTCGGCTCGATATCGCGCAGGAGATCAAAAATCTCAATCTCACCGAGCGTTCCCGGCAGGTGTTGATCGCAGCTATTCGCAAGATTGTCGAAGATATACGAAAGGCTGAACGCTCGATCAAAAAGACGCAGGATAAGATCGATAAAAAACCGCCGGCACCTGAAAAGAAAGTCCTGAAAGTGAAACTTGCCGAGGCCCGTGCCGTTTTGACCGAAATCGAGGAGAAATATCATCTCCTGACCGTCGAGATCAAGCGTTCATATCAGACGATCAGTGTCGGCGAATTTGACACGAACAAAGCGAAACGCGAACTCGTCGAGGCCAATCTTCGACTCGTTGTTTCGATCGCCAAGAAATACACCAATCGCGGCCTACAATTCCTCGACCTGATTCAGGAAGGCAATATCGGTTTGATGAAAGCCGTCGATAAATTCGAGTGGCGTCGTGGCTATAAGTTCTCAACCTATGCAACGTGGTGGATCCGGCAGGCGATCACTCGTGCCATCGCCGACCAGGCCCGCACGATCCGCATCCCGGTGCATATGATTGAGACGATCAACAAACTCATCCGCACCTCGCGTCTACTCGTGCAGGAATTAGGCCGCGAACCGACGAGCGAGGAGATCGCAAAACGGATGGACATTCCGGTTTCCAAGGTGCGAAAGGTCTTGAAGATCGCCCAGGAACCGATCTCGCTTGAGACACCGATCGGTGAAGAAGAGGATTCGCATCTGGGGGATTTCATCGAAGATAAGTCGATCCTAAACCCAGCAGAATCAGTCACTTTCTCCAACTTACGTGAGATAACGGATGAAGTTCTTGCAACACTCACTCCGCGTGAGGAAAAGGTTATTAAAATGCGTTTTGGTCTCGGCAATACCGGCTCGGAGCACACGCTCGAGGAGGTCGGTCAACATTTCGCCGTCACCCGCGAACGCATCCGCCAAATCGAGGCAAAGGCACTAAGAAAGCTGCGGCATCCTTCCCGCTCGCGGCGATTGAAGGCGTTTTTGGAAGGAAAACAAACCTAAAAGAACCAGCCACGAATGCACTAATATTTGAATGCCTTATGCGTGCATTCGTGGCAATTTCATTTATTTTATTTACCTTTTCTGTGAATTCTCTATGTGGATCGTTAGAGATGCTCACAATCTATAAGACTCGAACTGACCCACAGAACCTCACCTCGATATTTAACCTGAATCCAAGTAAAGCGCCCGCTCACTATTGGTTTACGGTCGGTAGGCTCGACAATCGTGCCGGGATCGATTTGAAGGGCCATTGTATTTGCGTCCAAAGAACAATCTCTGGAATCACAATAGCGTTTAAGATTGATCGCGGTGCCGTCACTCTTTTTAATAACCGAGCACTGTTTACCTTCGGCTGCCGTATTCACATTATTATTACTATTAATCGCTGCTGAAGTCGAAGTTTCCGGCAACGTCAATGTATTGGTTAAAGATTCTCCGGTCTCAGTCGTCTCTTTCTTGTTTATAATCTGGGGAATGAAATAGATTCCAAGTGTCGAAACCAATATTATCAGTAATACGCCCGCGACAAGAGCCGCACTTTTCCACGTTTTATTGCCGGGCCGTGCTTCATCTGAATGGAAGCCGAACGGCACATCATTCGGCATCCGAAAACTCGGGATTGTTTCGGAGCTGTCGAATGTTTCGCTCACTCGATCAAGGCTTGTAAATCTTTTTAGATCGGCGCGCATTTCAGCCGCAGATCGATATCGAAGGGCGGTGTCTCTCTGTAATGCCTTCATCACGATCACATGCAAACGTTCAGGCACATCGTTTGGTAATGAATCAAAGTCATTTAAAGCTACCGCTTTCCAAAGCGAGGTTAAATCATCAAAGACAAACGGAAGTTTTCCCGATAATAGCTCATAAAAAATTATTCCGACGGACCATATATCGGTTTGCACGGATCTTTTACCGTCAAAAGCTTCGGGAGCCATATAGATTGGCGTCCCCGCACTTGTTGTTGACTGCCCGGACGATTTCAGCACACGCGAAACCCCGAAATCGGTAAGTCTCGGTGTTTCACCCTGAAAAATGATATTTGCAGGCTTTACGTCCCGGTGAATGATATTTCGCGAATGCAGGTGTTCAAGTCCCGATAGAATTCCGATGACTATTTCCACCGCCGACTCAATGCTTACCGTCCGTCCGCCGTTTTTGTTGATCCTGATTTCAAGTGAACCGTCGGGGGCGAACTCGCTCGCAATAACAACGCGGTTGTCATAAACGTTCGCCTCGATGATGGGTAATACATTGGGATGCCCACTGGCTCGGGCCCAGACGTTTGCCTCCTGTCTTATAAATTCCAAATCGACTCGTCATCATGCGGTATTTTTAGGGCCGCCCTGGTAGTTGTTATCGCGGTTCTGCGTTCCGCAAGCCATACATTCCCAAATGAACCCTTGCCGATCTTCTCAATAAGGGTATAAGGTCCGATCTGATCTCCCGTTTTTGGCATGATAGTACTTTATACACCGATTCGTGATTGAATTGAAGTCAGATAAATCATTTTTGCTTTATGGTAAACCGCTCCGCCTCTGCCACAGCCTCCTGGATGTCAATAACCTTACCATCAAGCTGCTTCTCGTAAACCGCATTAAGTATCTGCTTAAATTTTGGTCCCGGTGTCAGCCCAAGTTCGATCAAATGTCTGCCCATCAGTATCGGTTCCGGCGCTTTCTTTTCAATTTGCAGTTCACGCACTTTTTCGATGAACCACTCTTGAGCTTCGGAACCAAAATGTTTCTCCGCGGGCAGCCAATCTGGATTGCGACCGAGCGAATCAGCCTTAGCAACGCGGTAAAGCAGATCGGTCTCGACCTTTCGTGCAAGACGGCGAAACGCACCGTCGCCAACTGGTGATTTTGCCTTGTGATATTCGCCTGGCTTCAGATGATAGCGGACAAGCTGGACAACCTGATTACGAACATCAAAACCGCCGAGAGTAAACATGCCAAGAGTGTCGAGAAAGGACAGTGTTGGCTCGACGCCTGCTTCGTCATGCCCACGCGAACGAGTGCGGCCATCGACAAACTCGGTCGTCGGCGGCTTGCCAAAATCATGAGCTAAAGCACCGAGCATGACCGTCACTTTTCGTGGGTGATCGAGGTCATTGATCAGCTTTCGAGCTTCATCGACAACCATCATCGTGTGAACATCGACATCGCCCTCAGGATGCCATTCAGGCTCCTGTGGCACGCCGATAAGCGACTGCATCTCAGGAAAGATCTGTTCGACAATCCCAAGGTCATAAAGCCACTTCAATCCGATCGACGGCCGTTGCGACTGAAGTAAAAGCTTCTCGAACTCGCCCCAGATGCGTTCTTTCGGGAGATCGGTAACATCAATAATTTTGCAAAGTTCAACCGTAGCGGTTTCAATATCGAACTCAAATCTCGACGCAAACTGAGCCGCGCGCAGAACGCGCAAACTGTCTTCACCAAACGTCGAACCATCAACCATACGCAGCATTTTGCGTTCAAGGTCGTCGCTGCCATCAAATGGATCGACGATCTCACTCGTCAAAACATCTTTCAAGATCGCATTTATCGTAAAGTCGCGACGCCTGCATGCATCTTCAAATGACATCGACGGATCGCCGTCAACTACAAATCCGCGATGCCCGTGTGCCGTTTTGCGTTCTCGACGCGGAATCGAAACGTCCAGATCGCTGCCGATCTTGTAAACCGCAAACGCCTCGCCAACAACATTCACTTCGCCCGAGATGCCCGCTGTTATGATGAATGCATCTAAAATCTCCCGCAGCTTGCCAGATTCGACGCCATACACTTCGACATCCCAATCCTTAGGCTCGATGCCCATCAACTCGTCACGCACACATCCACCGACAAGCATCGCCCGCCCGCCCGCATCACGGACAGCCTTGGCCAAATATAAAATTTTCTCGGGCAATTTTGCCATTACGTCACTAAAAGAGACAGACAGGATAAACAGGAAGATATCTATCCTGCATATCCTGTCCATCTGTTCGAAATTACTTTAACTTAAGCGTTTCTGCAAATATTCCTTCAGCACATCGACACCAATGCGTTCCTGTTCCCAGGTATCGCGGTCGCGGACGGTGACAGCGTTATCGATCAGCGATTCGTGATCGACAGTTACGCAGAATGGCGTGCCGACTTCGTCCTGGCGGGCGTAGAGTTTCCCGATGCCGCCGGTGTCGTCATAAACGGAGCGCATCGAGGTCTGCAGCTCGCGTTTTAACTTCTTGGCAAGCGTCACTATCTCG